>JAPLCU010000076.1 GCA_026392045.1 Armatimonadota bacterium | reverse complement strand
GGGATTTTGTAAAGACCATCACGGGTACTAAGTATAGCAATTTGATGTGCTAAAGTAAAGGGAAATGCCTGAAATATTTTCGGCAAATATATATATGGCAGCATGCGCTGGCATCGGGACAATGGTGTCTCAATACAACTAATAGGCGATGACCAGGCTCAGGCACGCATCGGCAGCACAAATCTAGGCTGATTTAGTGCAACACTGAGCATGTTCACTTGTCTGGCGAGTTCTTTTTGTGTTGTTCAAGCAAGGTCTTCGCCTTATCCTGTAGCAACAGAGTCTTATCCTGCGCGATCCGTTCTATTATAGCCCAATCGCATTGAGGGCATTTCGCAAGAGATTCCAGCGCGTTGAGTCTAACAATCCAGGGCTGGGGTTTATCGGCGGCAACCGCTGCCAGGCAATCCCGGACTGCAGGCGAATCGAATGTGTATAAGCCTGTGATAATTCTATTGCGTATCTTCTCGTTAGCTTTGGCGTCTGAGGCAATCGAGACGAGAGTGTCAGCCGCCGCAGCGCACTTGCGCTCTTCGAGGCTCACTCCGGCTGTCGCGCCTGCCAACGGTCCACATTTCTCATGTTGTTGCAGCGTCTGAATCAGCAAGTCGTCCGCGTTATGGATAGGCCTCGGCTGTTTCCACAGCAGTGTGACAAACAATGCCCGCCAGCAGTCCGTAGGGCCGTTGTCGATCTGCTCTTTGACATATTTGGATGTCAGTTGCACTATCTCCACCTTGGCGAACTTCTCGGGCGTTGACGATATCAGGCGCGTTATAAGGGATGTCACCAGAAACGCCCCGGCGCCGGGATCATCGGGGTCATATACAATCGGCCCGACAAGAATCAAGTCGTGTTCGGCATTCTCAGCGATGCCCACTCTCTTCAGCTCTTCCGGCGACGCAAGAGTTATGGACTCCCATTCCGCGATCAGTGACTGCCCAGTTTCAACCGTCGATTCGGCCCATACGCCAGCCTTGCCGTCTACGGTCAAGGTGCAGGCAAACGAAAGATCCGTCTCAGGGGGAGGCGGTTTGCCAAGCCCAATTGCATCGAGAATCGCCGATCCCTGGTCATCGGCATACCCCTCGTCATCGACAACAATATCTGGATCAAAGTCCAAAATGGGGGAATTCGTTTCACCGCGGCCATTCAGATCACGCGAAGCGGTTTGTTGAAGGAAGTCCTCCCAAGGCCACAAGATCACCATTTTCTGATAAAGCGCCAAGGTCTCATTAGGTTGATATGGAAAGGTCAGGATCGGAGAAAAAGTCTTCTTGCCAGAGGAATGGAAGATCGCCATGTTAGGCACAAAGCGCCACCTGTGCCCGTCCACGTTCTTGAACTCTGCGCGCATGATCCACTTTGCCAGTTCCTTGCTGGATTTGTCCGCCGATATCCTAGGCTCTTGGTAGCGGCCGGAAATGTCTATGTTCAGTTGAGGCGGTTGGTCGAGGGCGCCACTTTTCCTGAGCAAAGCGACAATGTCCGGTTTGCTTTGGACGAGGGCCAGTTTCAGAGGTGTTTGGCCCTGTTTGTCGGCGGCGTTGATCTGAGCTCCGCCCACGATCAATTGTTGCACGATGTCGGCGCTTCCAGAGCTAACTGCCAAGTGCAGCAATGAAGAGCCGTCAGGCAGAATAGCGTCCGGGCGAGCGCCCAGTTCGAGGAGAGTAACCGTCATTTCCTTATTGACCGAATTGACCGCCAATGCCAACAATGGAAGTCCGTTTTTGTCCTTGGAATTAACCGACGCGCCAAGCTTGACAAGTACGCGCACCGTATCCGGTCTGCTCGCGGCTACCGCAAGTTGAACGCCCGTTTTGCCATCACTGGATTTCGCATTCAGGAGCTTCGGGTTCGCCGCAACGAGTGATTTCACGCGAGACGCGTTGCCCTTGGTAATTGCCGAAAAGAATTCGGCCGTTGGGTCTTTGGTCAGGACCTTGACTGGTTTCTTTGCACAAATAGCCGGACTGATGAACGTCAACAAGAGAAGTGCTGACACTAAACATCTGCTCATAGCGCGCTCCTTCCAATATTATGACCTGGGCAGCTAATAGTGTATACGTTGTTCCTAAACTGCCGCTATTGATTGGCATTGCGCTTCAAACTTTTCCAGGCTCATATATCCCAGAGTCGAATGAAGACCATACGGTTACCAACTATAGCAATTTATCGTTATAAAGTAAAGGAAGCTGGCGAACTTTTTTTTGGGTAAATATATTTCAAGATAAAAGGAGAATGGCATCGGTTTCTAGAACTATACGGCAGGTCGCATTGTTTCTAGCGTATTCAGAGATGGTGGTTATTCGATGATTAGTCGATATATTGTCCCATTATTGCTTCTTTTAAGCTTGGCGGCATCGGTTCAAGCGGTTAAACCTGCGCCGGTGTATGTGCTTCACATCGACGGGCAAATAGACCCTGCGATGGCCGATTATATTGATGATGGCATAACACAAGCTCAAGAGGCCAATGTGCAGGCTGTATTGATTGTTATGAACACGCCCGGCGGCCTGATTACTTCGATGCAGAAGATTATCGGTTCGATTTTTGCATCCAAGATACCCGTGATTGTGTATGTGTATCCGGAAAATGCGTGGGCTGCCTCGGCTGGCGCGATTATCACGATGTCGGCGGATGTGGCCGCGATGTCCCCCGGGGCGAGTATTGGCGCATCGACTCCCGTAAATATTGGACCGGGCGGAGAGAGCGGCAAAGAAAATGAGACAATGAAACGCAAGGAGGTCAACTTCACCGCCGCATACGCCAGATCCATCGCTGAAAAGCGAGGCCGTAATGTGCAGTGGGCGGATGCGGCTGTGCGTTCGGCTTCTTCGCTGAGCGCCAATGAAGCTCTTAAGAAGCACGTGATCGATTATGTGGCGAGCGGCATTCCTGATCTCATGCAGAAAGTGAACGGGCGCTCGGTAAAGCTGAGCGCTGGCAAAACAGTTGTTTTGCAGACTGCAAACGCTCCTCTTGAGGAGGTTCCCATGGGCTTTTTGGATATGTTTTTGCACATACTCAGTAATCCCTATGTCACCCTGTTTCTGACCATGGCTGCGATGTATGGTATTATTTATGAGCTTGCTAATCCTGGATCAATCTTCCCGGGTGTGGTAGGCGCCATTTCCGTGCTCTTGCTGCTTTATTCATACAGTGTGATTCCGGTGAATGCGGCTGGTTTTGCGTTTATTGCGCTTGCCATTTTATTGTTTGGGATTGACTTGTTTACTCCGACCCATGGCGTGCTGACGGTCGGCGGCATTGTAAGTATGTTTTTCGGCTTGATGATGTTATTTAGAAGTGCGGAGGGGTTTATGGTCTCGGTTTGGACTATCGCGTTTGTGGCGTTGGGCACAGGAGCGTTTTTCTTCTTCTTGATTGGGTTGGGCGTAAAGGCCCTTAAAAAGCCGTATGTTTCCGGGCGTGAAGGAGTTGTGGGTCATATCGGCGAAGCTAAAACTAATCTGGAACCAGTGGGTAAGGTGTTTGTAGACGGCTCTCTATGGTCTGCAACCTCTGAGGAGGGCAACATTCTGAAAGGCGAAAGCGTTGAGGTGACTGAAATGAATGGGCTTAAGCTGAAGGTCAAGAGGCGGGGTTAATTGGCCCGATGGTTCTGTGTTGGAGCAAAAAGATGTCAGGCAAGAATATAGATGAACAAATAACAGGAGGTTATTATGGAAGGTTTGTATGGATTTGGAATTCTTATAATTTTCGTGCTTTTTGTGGTTCTCAATTCGATCCGAATTATTAAGGAATGGGAGCGCGGTGTGCTGCTGCGACTTGGGCGGTTTGACCATGTCAAAATGCCTGGAATCAGGCTCGTTTGGCCGGTGATCGATAAGATGACTGTGCTCGATACCCGAGTGCTAACTTATGATGTCCCAAAGCAGGAGATTATCACCAGAGACAACGTATCGGCGACTGTTGACGCAGTGGTATTCTTCCAGGTTGTGAACGCCGAGTATGCCGTCACCAAGGTCTATGATTGGGTGCGGGCGACCTCGCTGCAGGCGCAGACATCGCTGCGAAGCGTAATCGGCCAGGCTGAATTGGACGAATTGCTTTCTCAGCGCGACAAGATCAACATGGAACTTCAGACGATTCTGGATGAGCTCACCGAGCCTTGGGGAATTAAGGTGACCGGTGTTCAAGTTCGAGATGTTTCGCTGCCGGAGACCATGAAGCGCGCTATGGCAAACCAGGCCGAAACAGAGCGCGAACGCCGCGCAAAGATTATCAATTCCGAGGGCGAGTTCCAGGCTGCTCAGAAACTTACTGAAGCCGCCGCCATTATCGCCAAGAACCCGCAGGCGCTTCAGCTTCGCTATCTCCAGACTCTGAGGGAGATTGGCTCTCAAAACAGCACCATCGTTGTGTTCCCGCTTCCTATGGAGATGATGGATGCGTTTAAGAATGTTGGCGAGGGGATGAAGAAGGAATAGCGGAGAGTGGAGAGTGGAGAGCAGGGAAGGAAGGGATGCGCCACCTGCGGTTGCATGCATCCGAAGCAACAAAGAATGAATAGGCCGATGGTCTGAGAGGCCGATGGCAGGGATTTGTTTGGGCGTGATGTGTGATCACGCCCAAACAGCTTATTTCTTTTTCATTCGGCGATATACTTCGTCATCGTTACGCTTGCCTATGATGGAAACATATAAAGTGTTACCGTCAACCCGGTAGATGATCCGATATTCGCCGATGTCTGCTCGTCTATAAACAGGCTTTGTATTTTTTAGGATCTTAGAGTCTGTTGGAAGAGGATCGTCGCGCAGCATCTGGATTTTGGCTGCTAATTGTCGCTGATGTTTCGGTTCTCTCGTGCTGATGAAATCCCTTGAATCTTTCGAGAGTCTAAGAGCCAGCATTCAAAACCCCTTGAATTACTGCCTCGCTCTCTTCCGTGCTCAAATAACCTTTTTGCTCGGCATCTTTTGCTTTAGCCAACCAGAGTTCATCTTCCAAAGCCTCCAGTTCGGCATATCTTTCACTCGATATTACTACCACAGTTGGACGATTGTGCTTAGTTATGGTTACCGGCTCTCTCCTCGCCGTGTCGACAAGCGTCCCAAACTTCTCTTTAGCTTGTTTTGATGTGAGAATTACCATCTTCCAACTCCTCAATAAAGACCATTATGGACATTATAACCATAATTATTGTTCCTGTAAAGCGCCTAAGGCAAACATCATTCTTTCTTAGCCGCTTTCCTAAATTCAAGGCTATGCCATCCGGTATTGTCTACCGTAAAATTCATCATTTTGGTTTTGACTTGCACAAACAGATCGGCGTCCAGGCGTAGTTTATCTAATGGCAAGGCGATCTCAAGAACATTCTTCTTATAGGCCCAATCGACAATTCCGGGAACGTGCTTTGAGCTTGGTTTGATCGCTACTGTGTAAATATCGTTCGAGTTTTGTTTGCTTATACCGCGCAGGTTGATGGTATATGTGATGCGTTTAGAGAGATTCCGTGCGCAGTCCACTCGGATAAAAAGATAGCTGTTATCCGTGCAGGCGTAGATCGTGCGCACATCTCCCCCCTGGTGCATTCCGGCGACCACATAATCCCGCACAGGATCGACAACTGCCGGAGGTATTCGCAGCCAGTCGCCCGGATCGCCATCTATTGTGATGCTGCCGGGTTTGATAATTGCTACTTTGCGGACCGGCAGGCTGCCAAACAGCTCATTGCCTCTTGCGAAGCTCATCAAAAAGCCCTTTTCCACTGCAAATTGGGTTTTATATTGTTTTATTGCCAGTCGTTTTTCTTTTACGATGTTGCTCGGAATTGCCAGAGTGGACCATTTTGTGTCTCCGTTAGCAAGCGCGTTGGGCGGCACGAGAAGCTCTTTAGGATGGTCGCCCTTGGGTACCGGCCAATCGCCGCGGTGTACCAGATACGTGTGTATCCTGATATTGCCCGCGAACTTAACACCCTCGGCATGGAGTTGTTCCATAGCTGCCGTGACGAAGCAATATGTCGCATAGTGGTCGGAATGATTATCTAATGGGTGGGGTAGATAAACATCGGTTGGTTTTGTCTCTTTTAGGATGTTGCCCAGGTCCTTGAGCAGCGCCTCCCCGCAATACGGGGCGTGGGGCGTATATGAGTTTGAGTATGGAGAAGAGTTCTTTCTCGTTGCGCGAGACGTGTATAAAGTGTCATGTCCCCAATACTCGCTCCACATAGGCGCGAGACCTCTATCGGGATAGCCCAAGAATGTGACTTCCGAGGATTTGACCCCTAATATAGAAAGCGCGTTCAAGGTCTCGCGTTGTCTTCGGTAGGCAAAGCCGATGATGCGGTCTGGAGTCAGCCTGAGCGTTTTGCAGTCTCGGCTGGCCGCGAACCAGAAGCCGTCGCCATTCGTAATGAGCACTACGCGAACCCTGGCGCCGCTTTCTTTCGCCATAGCAAGCATTCCGCCGCATCCGAGAGTTTCATCGTCGGCATGCGGAGCGAATACGATAATATTATCTTCTCTGGTTGGCGCATGGGCGGCTGGCAGCACGGCGTATTGTTGCCAGCCATTGGCGATGCGAATGCCGAACTGAATCGCCATCGCCACCATAAGCGTGGCAGCAGCGGCAATCACCAGCGCTATTATTACATAACGCAATGTTTTTCGAAGCCTGTTGGAGTTCATTTGTTTGTGCTCATAGATAGCTTCAATGCGATCTAGTTGGATTGGGTTTAGTATAGCATGGAATGGGGGTTGGAGAATAGGAAGTGTGCGGATGTGAGTGGTCTTTTTCCAATTCCCAAAAGCGCGTGTGATTTGGAGGTTGGATTAGGAGGAACATTTTTGGTTTGCGTCTAAGTGGTATAAAGGCGTGTTTCGGCCTGAGTGGTTTCGTTGACGTGCCAAATCGAATTTGATACTATTAATTGAGCGCTCTAAAGGAGTGTGTTTTTTTTGCTGTACGCTCCATCCATAGGGGGTATCCGAAATTGAAATTGTATGAGTATGAGGGGAAGAATCTGCTGCGCGAAGCTGGCCTTAAAACGCCGCGCGGTCAGGTTGTCGAGTCCCCGGCCGAGGCTGAAAAAGTGGCTTCGGAGATTGGCTCGACTATCGCAAAGTGCCAAATTCTGGGCGGTAAACGCGGAAAAGCGGGCGGTATTCTTAGCTGTCCCGATGCTGCGGCTGCAAAGAAAGCTGTTGAGAGTATCCTTCAGATGAAGATACGCGGTGAACAGGTGAAGAAGGTGCTTGTAGAGGAGAAACTCGATATTGCCAAGGAATGCTATTTGGGAATTACTTATCAGAACAGAACGCCCGTAGTTATTGCCTGCTTTGAAGGCGGCATGGACATTGAGGAAGTCAAGAATGTTCATCCTGATAAAGTCGTTGCCCAGCCGGTGCGTATCACCAGGGGTTTTGACGAAACAGATGCTATTGAAGTGTTGCAGCGAGCTGGATTCGACGAAGACTCAGCAAAGGTCGCTAAAATTCTTGTTGCGATGTATGATTTCTTTGTCAAAAATGATGCATTGTTGGTCGAGGTAAATCCGCTTATCAAGACGAAGTCTGGTGAGTGGTATGTTGCGGACTCCAAAATGGAGATAGATGAAGAGGCGGAGTTCAGGCTTCCAATAGAGCTGCCCGACAGGCTTGGTTCTGGCAAAGCACCGAGTAGGCTGGAAATTTCGGCTCGTGAAAATGATCAGATGGATAACCGAGGCGCTGCCGGTAGAATGTTCTATGAAATCGAGGGCGGGAATATCATCGTGCTTGCGGCTGGAGGCGGAACCAGTATGGAAGCGCTCGATGACCTCTATTCGTTAGGTGGTCGGCCTGCTATCTTCACGGAATACAGCGGAAACCCCACCGGCGAGAAAGTTAAAGGCCTTACGAAGATTGCATTGCAGTTTCCGGGTGATATCGACGCGATTTGGGTTATTGGCGGCCGAGCCAACTTCACGGATGTTTACGAGAGCCTTGTGAACGGAATCCTTGCCGGAATCCGCGAGAATGATGACTTTGATAAGACAACGCCGATTATCGTGAGGCGCGCGGGTCCTCGCGATGAGGAGGCGTATGAAGTTTTCAGACAGGCGAGAGACGAAGAAGGCTACAATATATTTATCCGTGGCATGGGCACATCGATACCGGATTCTGCAAGAATGGTGATTTATCAGGCGAATAAGCACTATGCGGCAAGGAAGAGGGCGGCGCAATGAGCATATTAGTAAATGGCGAAACTAAGATCATAATTCAGGGAATCACCGGCAAGCAGGGCACGAAGATCTGTCGTGAGATGATCGATTACGGCACCCAGGTGGTTGCTGGCGTAACCCCCGGTAAGGCTGGAACAAAGGTCAATGGCATTCCGGTTTTTGATACTATTGCAGATGCGCTGCAGGCATTTCCCGATGCGAACACGAGTTTGGTTTCTGTGCCGCGCAATATGGCGAAGCAAGCTGCTTCTGATGCTATTATGTCTGGGCAGATCAAGCTGGTAAATGTTCTTACCGAAGGCATTCCTAATCAGGATGCGGCATATATGGTGGACCTGGCAAAGGATTACGGCGTCAGAGTGGTGGGACCGGCTTCGGTCGGTATTATTGCTCCGGAGTTCCACGTTAAGACAGGCGCAATCGGCGGAAGCGACCCAGGCGTTTTCTACCCTGGTAAGATAGCAGTCTTTTCAAAGAGCGGCGGCATGTGTATGTCGCTGGCGTTGGATATTTTCAACAAACTGGGTTACGGCGTGAATATCGTTGTTGGAATCGGCGGTGACCGCATTGCTGGTACTACATTCAAAGACCTCCTGGAACTTGCAAGGGACGATACTGACATACGCTTGATCATTATGAACGGTGAAGTCGGCGGAAACTACGAAGAAGAGGCTGCAGAGTATATCAAGTCGACTGGCTATCCCAAGAGAGTTGTTGCCAGGATGTCCGGTATTGGCGGTGAAGCGCTTTTTGCTAAAGGTTCGAGAATGGGCCATGCGGGCGCGATTATTGGTGAAGGTGATGAGGGCAGCTATGAGAGCAAGGTTCAGGCTCTCGAAGGCGCGGGTGTGCCAGTTGCGAGATCTTCCGAAGAGCTCATTACCTTTGTTGAGCGTGAGATGCCGAGGCGCGGACATGATTTCGAAAAGGCCATCGCAAGTGACGTCGAAATCGTGGCTATTTCCAAGGCCAAGCTTGAGGGACTCAAGACCCAGGTGAGGGCTGTCCAGACCAAGACCAGCCTTACTCAGCTTCTCAATGGTATTCCGTATTTCAGAGGCTTCGCGCTGCCGGAGCTTATGATTAAAGCTACCATTCCTGACGCTATTTATATGGCGCTTAACGAAGAAGACGCCACTCCTGAAACTATGGAGCAGTTTGTTGCTGCTTGGGATTATTGCCGCAAGAACGCACAGGTCCCGGATGTGGCTATCAAGGCTGCGCAGGGCTCATACAAGGCAGGCAATTCGCTTAATGCCGCATGTGCGGCCGGAGCGCTTACTTTGCCGGAGTTCGCAGCAGGCGCTGACAAGCCGGAGTTCCTTTTCGACGCCGAATGCAGCGCCCTTACGCATATACAGCAGGTTACTACTATCATCGGCGCAATTCTTGGCAATCCTATTAAGGCTGGTGATACGAGGCCATTCAATGACCAGTTCTTCAGTGCATTAGCTGGACGTGAGCCGAGCGCGGCTGAGGCCGATCTTTTGCGGGCGATATTCATCGCTTGTATTGATCACACTCCGGCTACGCCATCTTCGCTGGCTGCAATGACTTCATATTCCGGCGGAAATTCTCTGAAGACAGCTCTTGCGGCGGGTATCAGCGCTATGGGTGATGTTCACGCCGGCGCGGGCGAGGGCGCTGCTGCTTTTCTGAGCAAGTATCTGAGCGAGTTTAACGCCGCTATGAAAGAGAAAGGCTCTTATGAATATAGCGGGATCACGGTAAATACCATTGAAGGACTTGCCGACCTGGTGATCAAGATATTTACGGGTAAGCTTGGTGGAGAGAAGAAGAAAATTCCTGGATATGGTCATAGATACTACAGCTTGTATGGTGAGGACCAGAGAGCGGTGGCATTGATTGAAATTGCTCAGAAGAATGGCGTAGCCGGCGGGCATGTGAAACTTGCTCTGGCAATTGAATCCGCTCTTAAGCAGAAGAGCTATGGCCTGTGTATGAACGTGGATGGCGCAATCGGCGCTCTGCTCTGCGATATGGGAATTACTTCCCGCGCAGGCAAGGCGACCTTCATCATCCCGCGCACCGCAGGTATTCTCGGCGAGCTGCTGGAGCAGAAGGCGGGTTCGTTCTTCAGACTGGCGAATGAGTCGGTTATCTACACCGGCCCCGAGCCTGGGAGAGACTTTACACCTGTGCTTGAGTAGTAGGGTGTGATAGTAATATGATACTTGGGGGTCTCTGGCCCCCGAGTTTTTTTGTCGTCTTGCCGTCTCTTCTCAGGGGCTGGAATCCACCTGAGGTCTTGTGTAATCGGCCTGTCGGACGTCACTATTGTGACGACCCGGCGGGCCTTTTTTATTATCAAATCGGGTAAGCTGGATTTGTTATGTATACTTTCCCCGATGCTGAGATTCCAAGAGGATTGACTGAAGACGAGGCGCGTCAGCGGCGCGAAGAGGATGGTTTCAACGAGCTGCCATCCTCAAAGCCTGCCAGCGTGTTCGCCATTGCGTTTAGCGTGATCCGCGAGCCTATGTTCTTGCTGCTTGTGGCGGGCGGGCTGACATATATGGTTCTGGGCGATGTGCCCGAGGCGTTGATGCTGCTCGGATTCGTGCTGGCGGTGATGGGCATTACGTTTTATCAGGAGCGGAAGACTGAGCGGGCGCTGGAGGCTCTGCGCGATCTTTCGAGCCCGCGCGCGCTGGTGATTCGTGATGGAGAGCAGAAGCGTATTGCGGGCAGAGACGTTGTAAGAGGGGATATTCTTATTGTTTCAGAGGGCGACCGCGTGCCTGCGGATGCTATGTTGCTCTCTGGGAGCAGCGTTTCAGCGGATGAGTCGCTTCTGACGGGCGAGTCTGTGCCTGTGCGAAAGGCCGCGAGACCGGGCGTTACAGACATAGAGCCTCCTAAGGGGGAAGATCAGCCTTTTCTGTATTCGGGAACCCTGATAGTGAGCGGGCAGGGGATTGCCGAGGTGAAGACTATCGGGACAAACACCGAACTCGGCAAGATAGGAACTGCCCTGCATACGGTGGCGCCGGAAGATACGCTTCTTCAGCGCGATACACGGCGATTGGTGAGGAATGTCGCGATAGTCGGTTCAATGCTATCCGTGTTACTTGTGATAGCTTATGGGCTTACGAGGGGCGATTGGGTCAAGGGCATTCTCAGCGGGATAACGCTTGCGATGGCGATTTTGCCGGAAGAGTTTCCGGTGGTGCTGACGGTGTTTCTGGCGTTGGGGGCGTGGCGAATTTCGCAGAAGAATGTGTTGACTCGACGAATGCCCGCAATCGAAACGCTCGGCGCGGCGACAATTCTCAGCGTGGACAAAACCGGCACTCTTACGCTCAATAAGATGTCTGTGAGGGAACTATTTGCAGATGGCGTTGCGATAGACTTGAAGTCGGCTCCGAAAGACGGCTTGCCGGAAGCGTTTCATAGCCTGGTTGAGTATTGTATTCTCGCGAGCCAGCGTGACCCGTTCGACCCCATGGAACGCGCGATAAAGCAGCTTGGCGAGCAGTATTTGAGCGCGACCGAGCATATTCATGTTGACTGGTCTCTGGTTAGGGAATACCCGCTCTCGCCGGAGCTTTTGGCGATGTCGCATGTGTGGTGTTCGCAGGAGGGTTTTGACTATGTAATAGCCGCCAAGGGCGCCCCTGAGGCTGTGTTTGATCTTTGCCATATAGACGATAATGAGCGCCAGGCTCTTTGCCTGCAGGTTGAAATAATGGCTGATGATGGGCTGCGGGCGCTCGGTGTGGCAAGGTCAATTTTCAGCATGGAGGAGCTGCCGGTTGCTCAGCACGATTTCGATTTCGAGTTCATAGGGCTGGTGGGTTTGGCTGATCCCGTGCGAGCCGCCGTGCCAGAGGCTGTGCGGGAATGCTATCAGGCAGGGATCAAGATTCTGATGATTACCGGCGACTATCCCGGCACCGCGCGCAGCATCGCAAGGCAGATAGGGCTCAATTCCCCAGATTCTCTGATCACAGGCGACGAATTGCAGAATATGAGCGATGATGAACTGAGGCAGCGCATTTCAAACACCAGCATCTTTGCCCGCGCCGCGCCCCAGCAGAAGCTGCGATTGGTTAGGGTTCTCAAGGCCAACAGCGAGATTGTGGCGATGACCGGCGATGGGGTCAACGATGCGCCTGCGCTCAAAGCGGCGAATATCGGAATCGCAATGGGAGGGCGGGGGACTGATGTGGCGCGGGAATCAGCATCGCTGGTGCTATTGGACGATGATTTTTCCTCAATTGTGCAAGCAATCAAGCTCGGACGGCGCATATTCGATAACCTGAGAAAGGCCACTGCTTATATTTTTTCGATACATGTGCCGATCGTAGGGCTGTCGCTGCTGCCAGCGCTTTTCGGTTGGCCGCCGATCTTGATGCCGGTGCATATTGCGTTTTTGGAGCTGATAATAGACCCCGCATGTTCGGTTGTTTTTGAGGCTGAGCCGGAAGAACCCGACATTATGAACCGTCCGCCTCGCGACCAAAACGAGCCTCTTTATGATATCAGAACCATAGGGATGAGTCTGCTTCAGGGGATTGGAGCGCTTGCGATAATTGGCGTGATGTTTGCGATAAGCTGCTGCATTGTGAACGATGGCATGCTTAAAGCGAGAGGTTTGGCGTTCACAACATTGATCTTCTCCAATCTGGCTCTGATAGTATCCAATAAATCCAAGCATAGGCTGAGCCTGCAAGTGTTTCATACACATAATACGGCGTTTTGGTGGGTCATCTGCGGCGCGCTCGTTTTTCTTGGCATAGTGTTGTATGTGCCGTTTCTGCGCGCGCTATTCAAGTTTTCGCCGCTAGACGCAGCAGACATTGCTCTGTGCGCGATATGCGGCTTGATTGCAATGGTTTGGTTTGAGTTGGTCAAGGCGATGCGATTTGCCCGGAGATAGGTGAGGGGAGGGCGAGGCTCCCGCCGAGCCTTACTGAACGAACCCCGCAATCAGGATTGTGATTCGCGCTCTGATATCTATTTTAATTCTTACATTTCCTTCTTTGTTTGTTCGTCGAACTTTTCAGCTATCCATACGCCCGCAATGATCGCGATCCCTCCCAAGGCTGCTACAATGCCGATTCTTTCACCGAGTATGATCCAGGCGCCGATTATAGCCAAAAACGGCTCCAAATTCTGAATAATCGCCACACGCTGGGCTGAGATCGTTTTGAGAGCCTGATTATTGGCAAGATGGGCGACGGTTGTGCACAGAACCCCCAGCGCAACTATCGATACCCATCCCTGAGCGCTCAGGCCAGGGATTTCACGCCACCCTTTGATCGCGACGAAGAACGGGATGCAAAAGATCAAACCGAACACAAGCATTCCGGCGGTGACGACTATGGATGGCCGTTTAATCATCATTTTTTTGCCCATCACTGCGGCGGCGGCCCATACTGTTGAGGACAATACTACAAGCAGGTTCCCGAAAGCGGCGCTGCGGCCCGCGCTTGATATTGCCCAATCGCTTCCTGCCAATGAAACAATGCTCGCTCCCGCCAAAGCAATGCACACGCCCAGCGTTTGCCATCGGCTCATTCGTTCGTGCAAGAATATCGCCGCGAGGATAATCGTAAATGCGGGCGCTGTCGCGGCGCAGAGAGCTGCCATTCCCGCGCTGGCGCTCTCCTGACCTGCAACTTGCAGGAATTGGTGAGCGGTCACTCCTATCACGCCAAGAATGGCAAAACGAGGAAGATCGGCGAGTGTTATTGACGCCAAAAACCCGCTCCGCCAGATAACCGGTAACATGACAATCGTTGCGACTGCAAACCGAAGGGTTATAAGAGTGGTGGTCGACAGTTCTCTTAAGGCAATCTTGATCAAAATAAATGAAAGCGCCCACATCGTTATAGCGATAAGCGCCTCCGCAACGGCAATGTTGTCTTTTCGGCTCAAAATGCGATACTCCAGTTCGTTTGATGTCTGGTCTTGTTATACTCTTGTTTTTAGGCGGCTGTCAAGATTTTTATACGGGGAGGGCTTATGAATTAAACAAGAGGCAGCCTAAAGCTCCCTCTCCCGGGGGCTGGGTGAGGGTGTACAGTGAGGGCGCGTCGCTAAAAGGCATCTCAAACCAAGATTGAAAAAGTGAATATCGGCAGCAGGGGGCTTGGTTTTCCGAGTCCTTTTGCTATTTTGGTTGTGTCCATTGATAAAATGTAAGTTACTACGGGAGATCCTGATAGAGAACAACATCGCCGCCCAATTTCCAAAGAACACCGTTGATCACGACAACACCTGTGCCTGAAGGCGGGGTGATGACAGTGATCGGAGCGCTGTAACCATCAGTTATGGCAGCGCCAGACACCAATCCCCAAACCCTTACACGATTGGTCAGGAGTTTGGCGTCGGTCTTAGCAGATTTGTTGTTTGCACCAACAGCCTTGATCACGTTGCCGGTTGCTGCATCGCTCACAGGAGCGCTGAGTGTGATAGTATACTGGCCGCTGTCATCAACAGTAACGATACCAGTCAGGTTTGTTAAGAAAGCGCCAGCCGTAACGACATCGGCGCCAACTACCTTTATGCAGCCCTTGAAGCGAGCTTCACCAACGAAGAACAGTCCGCTGTTTTTGCAGGTGACTGTAACATTACCTGTCAGTTTGACAATCTCGCCAGTGCCAGCCTTAGCCTTGAGATCAGTAAGATTGGCAACATGCACAGTGTTGTCAATCGTGTAGACGGTTTTACCGGTGGCGGGGCTGTTGGGGTTGCCAGCCATGTCAGTGGCGGAAATGCTCACTGTCGCGGCGGCGTTGCCCGTCGGGACATCCCATGTGCGGGTTCGCCTCGTTGATCCCGTTGGCCTCCGTGAAGGTCGCGGTGATGATTACTGTGTCCGCTTCGCACACGATGGCGTCGTCATGATTGTCCGTGAGGACCACCGTCGGAGCGGTGTTGTCAATCGTGTAGACGGTTTTACCGGTGGCGGGGCTGTTGGGGTTGTCAGCCACGTCAGTGGCGGAAATGCTTACGGTCGCGGCGGCGTTGCCCGTCGGGACATTCCATGTATACGTCCAGATCAGGTTGGAAGTCTTGGTCATCGCTGCGGCGGTGACCCCGCCGTTGGCGATGGTGATCGTTGGCGGCTCGTTGATCCCATTGGCCTCCGTGAATGTCGCGGTGATGATTACCGTGTCCGCTTCGCACACGATGGCGTCCGCATGATTATCGGAAAGGACCACCGTCGGAGCGGTGTTGTCAATCGTGTAGACGGTTTTCCCGGTGGCGGGGCTGTTGGGGCTGCCAGCCATGTCAGTGGCGGAAATGCTCACTGTCGCGGTGGCGTTGCCCGTTGGGACATTCCATGTGTATGTCCAGACCAGGTTGTTCAACTTGGTCATCGCTGCGGCGGTGACCCCGCCGTTGGCGATGGTGATCGTTGGCGGCTCGTTGATCCCATTGGCCTCCGTGAATGTCGCGGTGATGATTACCGTGTCCGCTTCGCACACGA
>JAPLCU010000129.1 GCA_026392045.1 Armatimonadota bacterium | reverse complement strand
CATACGATGACAAATATGACAACGGCGATTATTAGAACATTTCGTTTCAAATTATCCGACCCCCTGATTTTGGTTCACTTATCCATTGGGGGCCGAGGAGTGTTTTTAGAACCGATTAGTGCGCGCAAGCGCAACAGTTTTACCCACAATCAAGCGCAGCAAAACACCGGGGGGAAAGTCAAAAAAAATAATCTGAAGATATTTTGGGCTGAAACATACATAATTGTTTCCAGCATGCCAAAGATGAAACTTGACACATGGCTAAATGCCAGTTGTTATATACGAGCAGTCCGGTCTGCTTTATCAATTTTGTAGATCGGACAATTCAATTCAGGAAAGGAGCAATCAATGATTAGAACTATCGTAATTGCGGCAATTGCCGCATCGCTGCTTGTGGCAGGCAGCGCAAATGCCGCGCTGCAACTGGAGGGGCAGTCGGGAGTGTTTCTGAACGCGTTGGCATATCCCATTGGTCAGTCAAAATATGAGGTCTCCAGCCATTATATCGATCTCGAAGATCTGGGAGGTGTGTCTACATACAACATCGCTGCAGGGCTAAAAAACAACCTGGAAGTCGGTTTTACGAGGGTTGCGAGCGATGTTACAGGCGTCAGTGACCAGAACATATTCCTGGCGAAGTGGCAATTCCACCCTGAGACCGCCACGGCTCCTGCGCTGTCTTTATCGGCGGCATATCGAGACCTTATTGATGGTGACAATTCCCTCGATTTTGGTCTAATCGCAACAAAGGTAATTAAGGCAAAGTATCCGGTGATTCTGGGCCTGGGCGTAAGATCAACAAAAGCTCAGGGGCTTGGCCTATTCGGATTTGCCGATGACCGCGAAGTGCTCTTCGAGGGCGCTATAGGGGTATTCGTCACAGACAAACTTATCGTGGCGACAGAGTTCAAGCAACAGATTCAATCTCGCGTGTGGAGTGATATTGCAGTTCGGTATGTAGCTTCTAACGATTGGAACCTGGATGCCGGACTAGCCAACCTGGGTCCTGGGCTTTCCAGTCAATTCGCTTTTGCGCTTACCAAGACTTGGTAGAAACTGCTGCCAAGCGCTCCTACATGGGTCGGGACTAGTCATCCCGACCCTTTGTTTTCGCTTTTTCGCGATTAGCCCCCGACGCTTTCTGCGCAAGCTTTATAAGATCCAGCTCGCCGGTGAGGGTGAGAGCGCCTGGGGTGATGGTTGCGGACTCGATTATTGCGTTGAAACCCAGGTCATTGGCGTCGAAGATCGTGTCCAGCTTGGAATCTACTAGTTCGCGCACGAATGTGGGGGTGTTTATACCGGCCACTTTCAGGGTCTTGAGGTCCAAAGCCAGAATCCTCTTTTGGATGACCTCTATCGCGGCACTCGCCAGCACACCCATTCTCAATCTGTAAATCCCAGGCCTTGCGGAGATGCTGACCAGCCCATTTTGCAGCTCAATCTTGAGGTCAGGAATATCCGGGAGCTTCGCGGCGATATATCGGCTGAGCTCGGCTTGCGATATTGCGAGCATATATTTGGTGGCCCCAACCCTGGTGATCTGCTTAGTATTCGTATCGAAAGCGATATCGGAGATATTTACTATCAATTTGGCGGCATTGATTCCACATGCGAACTTGACGTTGGCGCCGGTGATATCCAGAGTATTAAGCCTGCCCTGAATCATTTTCATGCTGGAACCGCTGGCTTTGACGGTGTATTTATCCGCCGGGCCGATTGTCTCAGGCAAGCTCGCAGCCAAAGATTTCTCGATCTTGCGCTGGATTATATTCTCGCCGCAACCAACTACGCCCATGATCAGAACAGCAGCCAACAGTATCTTAAAGCCACGCTTCATGCGATAATCTCCGATTTTCCAAATTCATCGCTCGCCTATGGTTTCATGATTCCATTTGGCTTGAAGCCTTTTGGGCTAAGGACGATGGCATCTATGGCAAAATAAAACCTATTATCCTGCTGGCGTTTGCCGTCGATTCTTATTCTTAAGCTATGCGAACCGGCGAATGCGTTTGTTGTGCCTATCTTATACCACGCGAGACCCGGGGCATAAGGCTCGGTTTTGCCGTCTATCGCAGTGATAGGGGCCCACGAGACCTCGTCCACGGTATATGAAGCGGGAGACCCCTCCGAGGGCGGAGCGCCGGCAACCCATATCTCATAGCTGCAGTTTTCTTTGGTATCGAACGAATATGTGGCTGAATATGGCTCAATCGGGGCATTATTCAGCGTATCCAGCGCCAACGCCAGTGAGCCGCTTGCGCCCGGCGTTGCGACGATGCCATCGAAACTGTTTGCCGTGGCCTTTTCGCCTTCTATCCAGGTATCGGCGCCAAGCGAAGACCGCAGCTCATCTATACATCTCTGCGCAATGCTTGAGGCAATCATAGCCTGCCCGCCTCCGATTACGGCCTTTGCATTTTCGAGACCGGCTTTTGCCTGGGCGACACCAATCTTCGCTTTGTCGGCTACTGGAATTAGCTCCTTCAGTTGCGCGACCTTTTTCTCGGCGGTTTCATAAGGGAAAAACATCTCGAAGTCCAAGCCGCGCAACACAACCGGATTATCGGTCAGATCTACAGTGAATATACCTCTCTTCTTGGCTGTCACGGCGCTCTTGGAAGGATAATCGACGGTTGGCAGCCCAGTTGCAGGAGCCTTAAAAGTGAGAGTCTTAGGGCCGATATTCGACCATAGATAGCAGCAGCCTTCGCCCAAGATCGTATAGGCGCAAAGCCCGTCGCCAAGGTCGCTGGTCTTACCCACGCGCAGAGTCGGCAGCCACCAGGCATCAGGCGCGAGGCGTTTTGTGTAGCCGCCCGTGTTTGGCGAAATAGGATAATTGACCACGGTCGGCTTGTAATTCGCCAGCGATTCCGGGCTTATTTTCTCTTTGAAATTCTTGAGCCAATCAATCTGAGCTGCGCCTGCTTCGCTCTGCAGACCTTCAACAAAGAAACCCTTGCAGCCGACCTCGCGCAGAGTATCCAAAGACCCAGCCATAGATTGTTCACTTGTATAACCCGCAGAATTGGCCGCGTTTGACGCCTGCGTGTTGGCGACGATAAACCACTCGCTCTTGGCAGATTCCTCGGCCAAAGCATAAGCGCCTCCGCCGACTCTCAGGGCAGGCCCTTCGCCGGTGCCATAAGCTTCCACCCCGAGGCCATCGTAACCGCCCATTCCGAACGGGTTCGCATAGAGGCGATGAAACTTGGTGTTTTTGAACACAATCGGTACGTTCGCAATGTTCTTTCTGAGGGTATCCGCGATGGTGTTCATGTATTCCTGGGTAGACATATCACGGTAATCAAGTGCATCTTTCCAATACTGGGTGCTGGCCGCGTCCACTGAGTAGGTCTGCGCGCTGGAGCGATCATATAGAGCATAGACGCCCTGCCTGTAGCTCCAGAGAGGCACTAGCCGTGCGGCAATTTCAGCGGTTTCAAAGCGCTCATTAGTGCCCCAGGCTGCGTTTATTCCGCCCTCGTGATTATACTTTCGCAGCAAATAGCCCTCGAATCCCAGCCTGAACCCCGGCGAATCCGGCAGGAAACTGGTCATATCTCCGGTGAAGTCCATCTTGCTGGTAAACGGCTCAAGAAAAAAGCGCAGGCCCTGCCCAAACTTCACATTCTTGAAAAACGCCAGCATACGATCTCGATATTCGCCGAACCCGGTCCAAAGATCGTTCATGCCGCCCGAAGCCGCGTTGAGCTTTTTGTGGGGGTAAACAATGAGCTGGTCTGAGCTTCCAAGCGGTCGGCTGAGGTTCAAGGTTACCTTGCCGCCTTTTACTATTGCGCCGCCCTTTTCTATTATCGCGCCGCCAAGTTTGCTTACTATGAGATACAGAGCCGAATCAACATCCGGCCAATCGAACACCAGCGTGGCATCGTCCTTGGGCCCATTGAGCTTATAATCGGTGGGCGAAATGTGGTAACCCGACAGCGGGTCTGCTGGACCGTCATCAAACTCCACGCCGTAAGCGAAGCCGCTGTTATCCAAAAAGCTGATTATCTTCTGCACTGCGGCGGGGTCGCATGAGCTGATAGGCTTACCCGTTTTCAAGACAATATCCGTGATGCCCTTCGCCTTGAGCTCCTCCAGCGCGCTGACATCCGCTTTATAGTTTGCCTCGCTCGCCTCGCCCCCTGCGTATTTGGAAACAAACACGCAGCCGACAGGGATGTAAGGCTTGTTGTCCCAAACCAGAGCGTGAGTTTCATTCACGCTCCAAGTGTGCTGACCTCCCGCGCTGTCAACAAAGGTCCCTGCAGCTTTATATTTCAAAGGCCCAGCCGTTACATTGGAGGCAGAAACGGCAACTAAAATGATTACCACGGCTAGAGCAGCGCGCATACCTATTCTGTTTTGCTTCATATTTTACCTGATCCTTGAAATTGGGTAAGAGCTCAGTCTTAATGTTTTGTCATTCCGAACTTGATTCGGAATCTAAGTATCAAACGTAACAGATCCTGAATCGAGTTCAGGATGACAAGTATACTCACGAAGAGTGAGCGCTTACGAAATTGGCGATAGCTCGCTTGTTGGCGAATATTGTGCCTATATATAACTACTGAGCTAACGCTCCAAATGTTCCATGGGAAGTCAAAATATGGGCTTCCCTTCTATTTCCTGTTCCCTGTAACCTGTTCCCTAATATGTTCAATTTCCCAAAAATCTCATCATCCAGGATAGATGGAAATACCTGGCCAATTGTTCGATAACATAGCCGATGGTAATTAGCCCTGCGGCGTTTTGAAGCAGGCCCATTTTCCAGATTCTGGCAAAGCCCATTACCTGATAATTCGGCTGTTTATGATATAGTTCTATAAGCTCATTTCCAGCGGCGATTCCGCTGGCGAGCTGCTTTTGGGTGGGTTTCTTTGTGGTCACATACTGCTGCGCCCACCCGCCGATGCTACGCCAGAAAAGCGCCACTATCAGCCCCGCCATCAAAAGGCTATATTGGTCCTTTACATATTTAGTAATTAACGTGAACAAGAAGAGGCCGGTAAGTAAATTTGTGCCGCAGCGGGGATGCACGCGCGGCATTTTCCTTACAGTATCCAGTGTAAGTATCTCCCCAGCCTCGATTGCATGCACGGTCATGTGCTCGGCTGCATGATAGCCTGCCAATGGAGACAGTTGGAAAATCGTCCGAAACAACAAGATATTCAGCCCTACCAATATGTAATACGGAAGATCATGGACATTCGGCACACCGATTGCGGGTGAATTCAGATAGAAATCAATAGGGAACTTCATTATCAAGCCATACAGGCGCATGATGCCATAAGCCATCGCCCCCGAAAGAATAAAGCATAACCCAAGCGTGAGCCCGCTCAAAAACAGCCCGATATTATTCGCGCCTCCGCTTTGGGAACCCGTAGTAAGATAGACGCCCAGCGGCGTGGCCATGCCTCCCACACTCGGCATTTTCATAGTGCGCGATAAATAAGCCACAACATCTGCGCGGTATAGCACACCATGGTAGCCGCCATAGTTATCAATGACGGGAAGCATGTCTGCATCATTTGCAGCAAAAAGGCTCGCGGCTTCGCGAATGGTGACGCCAAAGTTCACGAACGTCAGCTCCGGCGCGATTATTGCTGAGACAGGTGTATCGAGCGCTTGTTCGGGGTCATCCGACTGGCTTAGCAGCGCAGCAATAGATTTCTCGCTCACCGTGCCAAGAATTTGCCCCTGCAATATAACGATTATGCTGGAGCCGTCGATCCCGCGAATGAGGCTTGCGGCCCTGCGAATGGTATCATCCGGGCCAACAACCGGCGCGCTTTTTGTAAGGTCAGTTATGGTTTGGTTCATGTATTCACTTTCAGATTTTTGGTTGTTTATCACTGATAAGCCAGAGCTATTATCTCAAAATTATGCGCATGGGGCTTGCCCGATGATAATGACTTATGGGTCAGCTACATAAGATATTACGGATTTAAGGCAAAATATGTTACGGGACCCCCAATTCCACCTCCTCCAGCTATTGCATTACCAGCCATAATATGTTACTATAAAATCCGTGTTTTTTGTGGCTAGTTACTAGGAGGACCTTTTAGATATGTCTAACACATGCGCTGTTTGCGGCAAGGGCCCGCAATTCGGTCAAAATATCAGGCACGTCCACTCTGGAGCGTGGGCGCTTCGCGCTCCCCGCACCAAGCGGAGATGGCTGCCAAACTTACAAACCGTTCACACAAAGATCGGCGGCACACCCATGAAACTGCGCGTATGCGCAAAGTGCATCAAAGCCGGCAAGGTCATTCGCACCATATAGGCCATCTGCACAAGTATTTTACCAGATACGCTAACAAAAAGGGAGAACTATCCGATATTTCGGGGTTCTTCTTTTTTTGTGAACTTGCGCCTCACCCGCCCTGTGATATAATAATCTTAATGAGCAAACCCACTGTCGATTTTCTTATAGCGCTCACGCAGGCAGTTACCGCGCTGTTGATAGTATTAAACCCGGTGGCGCTGGTGCCTATTATCGCCTCTGTTACGGGCGGGCTGGAGCCGCCTCAACAGAGAAAACTGATCATGCAGGTGGTTCTTATTGGCTCAGGATTGCTCTTGCTTTTTACACTCGGCGGTTCGCTGATCCTCAAATTATTCGGGGTCACTCTGAATGATTTACGCGTTGCCGGCGGCTTGCTGCTTTTGTCCATAGCCTTTAGCTTTGTATTCAAAGGTAGTATGACAAATGACATGAATAAAGGAGACAGCCCGTCCGCAGCCCCCATAGCGTCTCCTATCCTCGTTGGCCCCGGCGCCATAACCACGGCTGTTGTTCTTGCGAAATCTCACGGAGAATTGATCACTGCTATTGCTGTGGTAATGGCATCGCTTGTGACGTGGATTGTGTTTCGCGGATCATCGAAAGTCTACGCAGTTATCAAAGAAACCGGCGCGGATGTTCTCGTGCGGATAATGGGGATTCTGCTGGCGGCGATTGCTGTTGTCTATATAAGGCAGGGGATTGTCGGTCTGATTCACATGAGCAAGTAATAAAAAACGGCCGCCGAGGTCAGCGCCAAGGCAGCCTTATGAATTTGACTCATTCACATCAAGTTTAACTGCTGAGACCGACGCTGCTGGGAATGTCCACTTCCCATCGATATGCAAGGGATGCTCTTTAGGAGCAAACAGGGCTGGCTCGTATTCGGAGATTTCTCTGAAAGGTTCATCAGCAATCTCGAAGACCTTGCCGCCAATGATCTTTAAGCCGGATAATTCGATCAGGGTTTTAACAGACTTGGTTATATTCGTATTGACCACATGTAAGAATATTCGATTGCCCGTACGGCTTGCGGTTACATCGAGACCATCAGGAATGTTCGTCAAGTTCAGGCTTTTCTCTCCTATGTGCTTCCTATAAAGCTGCATTATGCGCGCTACGGGCATAAGATAAGTTTTGAGTTGGGTCTTCGGAGTCGGGATCATCAGGGCGTTTACTTGCCAGCGGTTACCGCAGAAGTCTGCGAGCGTCGCAATCTTTATGAGATCGCCATTTCGCTCATAAACATGCATAACCCTAGCGTCAGCCACACCCGCAGCCCAGGTGGAAAGAACATCCCCACGGTTGCGAGAGGGCATAACAAAGTGGCCTTCCGTAATAGCAAGTGTGACTGGAAAATCTCTTACTTCCGCACGCATTTCATTAACGCGCTTCTGGGGCATATTAACGACATTCATCAGCATTCCCCATGCTTTTCCAGGATCTTGCCTATGACCATTCTTCGCAATGAATTCGGGGACTCCGAAGTGACAATGGAAGGCTATATGCTCGATATGCTCGCCCGCTGCGTCCATTACCTTTGCCGACCAACCCTCTCCATCGCCCCAGGCTATCAGCTTGATGCTTGGATCGGCCTCGTGCATTGCCTTGGCAAAAGCCTTCGTGCGCAGTGCGGTCTCATCCGCGTTGTAGCCATGCGACTCGTAGGAGGTTTCATTTCCAATCTGCCATAGCTTGACGTTAAATGGCTCTTTTGCGCCATTTTCCAGCCTAAGTTTATTCGACGGATTATTGCAGTAATCCACCCATTGGGCTGCTTCCTTTGGCCCTGCGGCGCGGACTCCTCCGCACGCTGGATGAGCCCAATTCTGCCTGCCGTCCGACTCGAAGTTGATGCCGATCAATGTATCAGCTCCAACCTGTTTGCAGAAGTCAATAAACTCGTGTGTGCCGACCTGGTTTGTCTCAACACCACCCCAGCAGAGGTTGAGCATCGGCTTCCGGCGCGAACGTTGGCCGATGGCTTCTTTCCACCGATAGTATGATGAAAAACACCCTCCCCAGCGAATGAGCGTCGGAGAAAGCTCTCGTGCAGCTTCGATCAGATCATCACGCCAGCAGTTTTGCGCGAAATCCCATCCTGCCTCCACCGAAGTATCAGTCGTGCCCAGCGGTTCCATAAACTGCATGAACAGGTATGGTGAAAGCTCAAATTGCGGAGTTGGATTGATGATGATGGTTTCGCTGAATTCTATATCTGACATTAGTGTTCTATGCTTCCCAAATCATTCTTTAGAAAACGCCAAAAATTGCCTCCCAGCATCCGATATTCTGCTATATATATTTCTTCTATTTAACGGGCGTAAGCTTTATCTCGCGAAGGTTCATCACTGCAAGGCCAGGTTTCTCAACGCCCTTAAGAACCAAATTGCACGATCCTTTCTCAACCTTAATTACACCAGCCTTTGCTTGCACATAATCATCCCAGCCCTTGGTAGCTTCAGGGGCAAACTCCGCCTTGGATGCATTGCACTCAAGAGATACCTTGCTGCCCTTAGAATCAGGCGCTAGAGCGTATTCCAATACTACATCATACGCGCCTGCTTCGGCGAACTCAACTCTCCACTGCGCGTAATCAGCCAAGTTGATCCAATATCCGAGGTTGGACTTTCCGCCCTTGGTTTCCACCTGCAGGGTTCCGCCGACTATTTTGGCATCGTCCGCAGTCAGAAGAACCGGTTCGCCCGGATTTGCCTTGGTGATCGAAGCTGCAGGAGCCTCAGGTTCACCCTTGATCTCAAGTACGATCACGCTCGATATTTTGTCAGGAGCCTTCTCAGGGACAGTTATCTCAATGGCATTTTCTAACTTTGCGTATTTAAGAGCTTTCTTCGGCTCAGACAGCAGATATGACTCTTTCACGTCATTGACCAACGGCACTTTGAGGGAGCCGTTTACAGGCCAGTCGAAAACGTGCAGATATAGTTTATCGCCTTTTCTGGTACACCTGCCCCATGGCAGTTGCCTGGCAAATGGGCTGGCGGATGTTCCGTAGATCGCCTCGCTATTCGCCTTCATCCACTGGCCCACCTCTTTCAACCGCTGCAATATCGGTTCGGGGAACACACCCTCGGCGGTCGGGCCGACATTCAGCAAATAATTGCCGCCCTTGCTCGCAATATCGATCAGGTTTCGAACCAGGGTCTCAGTGGATTTCCAGTTGTTATCGTAAGACTTGTAGCCCCAGGTGTCGTTTATGGTCATACAGGTTTCCCAGTCGCGGCCTGGAATGCCCGTCGGAGGGATATACTGCTCTGGAGTTGTGAAATCGCCGGGCAGCCCGCCGCCGAGTCTATCGTTTACGATAATCTTGGGCTGCAGTTTGAGCAGTTCAGCAAGCTGGGCGGCTCGCTCGCGGGTCATTCCCTCGGGGGTATCCCACCAAAGCTCTGCCACATCACCGTAGTTGGTAAGAATCTCGCGCACCTGTGGAATGGCTATTTTGCCGATATAATCGTCCATGCTGCCATCCTGCAAAGGGTCCCAATGCCCGCCAATAGCTGCGCCGCCGGGATGATGCCAATCTTGAGCCTCGGAATAATAAAATCCGAGCCTGATGCCATTCTTCTTGCAGGCCGCGGCAAGCTCCTTTAATGGGTCGCGCTTGAATGGGGTCGCATCATAGATATTATACTTGCTCGTTTCAGAATGGAACATCGCAAAGCCATCATGGTGCTTACTTGTGATAACGATATACTTCATACCGGCGTCCTTGGCCGTTTTGACCCATTGATCAGCATTAAAACTGGTGGGATTGAACTGCTTTGTGAACTCAGCATAATCTTTAACGGGGATTCTGGCATTGTGCATGATCCATTCCCCGATTCCACCAATCTGCTTGCCTTGCCAGGTTCCTGCCGGAACAGCATACAGGCCCCAGTGGATAAACATGCCGAATTTTGCCTCATGCCACCATTTCATGCGCTCCGCACGCTGCTGCTGCGTTTCGGAGGCGGATTTCGTCTCGTTCGCATCGGCGGCCATACAGCCAGAGGCAGCCCATGTCGAGATCATAAGTGCTGCAAGCGCGCTAATGGCGATTCTTTTGCAATACATGATTTTTCTCCCTATTTTATAGCAATCTCCCAAAAAGTGGGGCCGTCATCAGCCTGTGTGATGTTTAATCGGATGGCTTTAGCGGTGATAGGATCGAAACTAGTCTTGAAGCTATTTCCTATGGTTGTTCCATTGAAAATCGTCTTCCAATCCGAGCCTTCCTGGTATTGAAGCTCAAACGCTTTTACACGGTCAAACTCCTCAGACATCTCGATGGATGATACTTTGGTCGGCTTTTCAAACTCTATGCTAAGCCAGGCTTGCTTAACTCCAGAGTCCGTTGCCCAGCGGGTATCGGGGTTGCGGTCGAAGGCTTTTTCGGGGCCGAAGTCGGCGTTGTCCTGGTAAATGTTCGATGCCGAGACCTTTGTGCCGTTCGGCAGCTTAGCCATAGGTTTTATCGCAGCCACGGCAGGAATATCCATCGCGGAGCCGTCCACGGTCAGCTTGACGATGCTGTCGATGACCTGTTCCCCCGCACCGTAGATGTGCAGCGATACGCCCTCGTCGGTCTGAGTGAAACTGACCCTGCCGCCAGGGAACGTAGGGACCGCACTCTTGATCTTGAGCGGAAGCGGGGCCAGCGTAACGTCCGTAACCGGGCCCATAAAGTGCAGGTAGATGACGCTGCCCTTGCGGGTGCTGGCAAAGGTGCTCGTGGGCTTGTAAGGGCCGCCGCGCGTGCCGTAGATGCTTTCGCCCCAAACCTTGAGGAAGTCGCCCATCTCCTGAAGCCTCGCAATCTGAAAGCGCTCTATCTCTCCACTTGGCATCGGGCCGACGTTGAGAAGCAAATTGCCATCACCGCCCGCGCACCTTATCAATGTTCGCAGGCACTCGGCGGTCGTCTTGATATTGTCATTGGGTTTGTAGGCCCACTGCGTGCCGATGGTCATGCAGGTCTCCCAGGGACGGTCGAACTTAAACCCGCCGATTGACTGCTCTGGGGTGTCGAAATCCTCCGCTAGTCCCGCGCGATTGTTGATGATTACGCCAGGCTGCAGCTTGCGAATCATAGCGATGGTATTGATGCTGTCCCAGGTTTCGGAATTACCCTGTAGACCGTCGAACCAGATGATATCGACCTTGCCATAGTTGGTGCAAAGCTCCCTGAGCTGACCTTTCATATATTCGAGGTACTTGGAGTGGGTCGCAGTAAGGTAGTCGGCGTTGTGCCAGTCGGGCTGGGAATAATAGAACCCGAGCTTCATGCCAGCCTTGTGGCAGGCATCGGCAAGCTGCCTAACTATATCCTTGCCATAAGGAGAGTGCATTATGTTGTAGTCCGATTGTTTGGTGTCCCACTCGGAGAAACCGTCGTGGTGGCGGGTGGTGAATACCATATATTTCATCCCCGCGCGTTTTGCCAGCGCCACCCACGCCTTGGCATCGAATTTCGTGGGGTTGAACGTCTTGTATAGGTTGTCGTAGACGTCCAGCGGTATCTCGCCCGTCCCTCCGATTCCCCTTCGCTCGCCGCCTCGTGACCAACCGATCTCGGTTCCCTTAAGGCTCACAGGCCCCCAGTGAATGAACATTCCGAACCTGGCCTCACGCCACCATTTCATACGCGCCTCACGCTGCTGAGGTGTTTCCGGCGCAGCCTTGGTCTCTTTTGCATCAGCCGCCATGCAGCCGGATGCCGCCCAGGTCGAGATCATAAGTGCTGCAAGCGCACCAATGCCAATTCTTTTACGATGCATAACTCTTCTCCTTCTTCTTTAGGAAACTATCTCGCGGCTGATCTAGCCTTGGGCTTGGACACGTTAAATACTAAATTGTTCTTTGTTTCGCCATCAGTAACCTTGAACGAAACACTGGGCTTCTCATCGAGACGATAGTTGCTTGCGTCGGCCAACGAGAGTTTAACATCTCCAGCAGGCACGTGAATGGTGAACTTGCCTTCTGGGTCAGGATGAACCGAACTAATATACGACTCATCATAGAAACCGGAATGCCGCACATAAAGCTGTGTGCTCATCGGCTTACCGGTTTCTTCATCCATCACAATTCCGCTTACTACCGCGCCGCGCTGAATGGCAATATCTACTTTATTGATCTCACCCGATTTCAAGACTATGTCCCTCAACATCGGAGTCCCGCACTCGGGATCCGCCATGAACTCCCACTCGCGGTCTAGCTGAGATATTCGCAGGTTGATTTTGCCTGGAGGAAGGTTTTCTATTCTATACTTGCCGCTCTGGCCCACATTGCACTCTCCATAGCAAAATTCATAGTTTTGTTTTGTCTCATATCGCGCAGAAACACTGAATCTCTTTGACGTGAGCGTGAGGTTGCGGGGGTAGCTCAGTTTGCCTTCCAATGTGCATGCGGTCGGGCAAAGCAGCCTGATTTCACCCTCAAAATCATTCTTTCCGGGACGATGCCAGTCATCTGTAAAGAGTAGGCGCTGCATGGATGCATGGCCCTTTTTGCTTGTTCGCAGATCCATCGAAGTCCTGTCAAAAGGGCTGGGCTCCGGCAAATGCTCCAAGACAAAAACGCCGTCTTTATCGCTGGTAACATCAAAACGGAGTGTCCCACCCGCGCTCAGCATGTAACTGTTGGGGTTAACATTGGGTAAGATGCCGCCATTAGAGCTCCCGAAATAGTTGTCCATTTTCACGACTGCGCCAGCAACGCGCTTGCCAAGCTCATCAACAACTTTACCTTTGATCAACCGCTCCGGCCAGAGAGTGAAGTTAAGTTGAGCGCTGTCGGGTTTAGAAGTTCCTAGCGCAAAGCTATAGCCATCAGCGACAGCGATATAACTCCACATTTTATCCTTGGTAGTTGAGTATGTGAATCGCCCCTGCGCATCAGTGCGAATGGCTTTGGGTGGAATCACATTCATTCGCCCATAGGCTGGCAAATAATACACCTGCGCATTAGATATCGGTTTGCCGCTGCCATCGGCTACAACCCCACTCACTGTGACAGGCTCGCGATTTATCTCTACAGCTAGCGCCGAAACTGCGCACATGGCGAGAGCAGAGGAGACTATTACTACCGAAAACCATCTTTTCATTGCATATCCTCCTAGTTGTTATCCCTTCAAGTCATTATATCCGAACAATAGGCATTATTCAACTGCAATCTTTGACAGTTCCCGCTCGAAAGCGGTATCATTTTCTCAACAAACGTTGTTCGGGCGCAATCTCTGATGCGCCTGCGTGTCATTAGGTGTAATGGTAACAAGATATTGAGTAAATCATTCAGACATAATATTTCCCTCTGGCTCCCTGTTGGGATCTGGATGGGGGCTGTTTTTTGGCTATCTGCACAGTCAAAGCTGCCTGATTTGCCAGGGTTGAGCGCCATCGATTGGGGAGATAAGATATCTCATGCCATAGCGTATGCCGTTGGTGGGGCGCTGATATGGCGGGCGCTTGACAAGAGATTGGGCTGGCAGCGAATAATGGTTACTGTGGCATTTGCGGCTGCCTATGGGCTGACCGACGAAATTCACCAGCGCTTTGTCCCAGACCGCTCATCAGATATCTATGATTTATTATGCGATATTGCAGGATCGGCCTTTGCGGCCGTTGTTTTGACTCTAATCAAAGGAGGATTCAATTATGGCAAAAAAACCAAAAGAAGAACAGACTTACGAAGTGAAAGACAAGAGGCGGATTAATCTGGACGGCGCCTTGCGTGAGGATGCCGAGGCTGAACCTCAAGAAACCACTCAGGAACCGGCAGATGAAGATCAGGAGCCGCTGGGCGAAGCCCCGCCTCCTAATGTTTACGCGATGTTGGAGTTTATGGCCTCGATGCTCGCCGAAACCGCCTGGCAACTTATTGGCATTCGTTTGGCCCCTGGTCAGAAAGAGATCATAAAAGACCTGCCCCAGGCGAAGGTGGCGATAGATACCCTGGCATTCATCATCGAACAGCTCAATCCGCATTTTGCCGAGGAAGACCGCGCTGCAATCCGCAACCTTATCAGCGATCTCCAGCTCAATTATGTGAGGCAGATGCAGGGGTAGTAGGGAATAGGGTACAGGGAACAGGGAATAGAAGGGAAGGGACTGTAGGTATTACGGGATTTGAGGGTTGGACCACAAGCCCGTCAAACTATAATCCAAGCGTTTATCCCAACCCGGAAATCCCGAAACGTTTAAGTTTGGCTTCGGGACGAAAAACAGTCCCGAAGTATGTCTAATATGTCTATTTCACCTTGGGTAAACCATGTGCGCTCGCGATGCGTTATTAACAGTGAGAGGTAATTTCATGAAGTTTTTCAAGGCTGCAGCGCTTGTTCTTCTGATTTCGCCATCGCTGAGCCATGCGAGCGCTCCGATCTTGATGGTGGATGGGGTGCGCGTACGTTCAACGCCTCCGCCCATAATTCGCAATGGGCGTGTATTTGTGCCTGTCAATTTCTTCAGAAAGCTCGGCCTTGGCACAGAGGTCAAATCGACAACAAGAGCAAAGGCATTTTGGCCTTCGACTGACGTAATCTACGATTTCAAAGCAGGAAGAAGCTGGGTTCCAGGCGACATGGTGGGCAGCAGGATCAAACTTTCGGCTTCGCCATTTGTCTGGCGCAAAAGTCTAATGGTTCCGTTGCGAGAGGTAATGGGCAATGTGTTTCAATGGAATGCCAGAGGCAATATTGTCCGTATTCAGCGTGAAAAGGGCTGGCTGCGCTGGCGGCTTGATGACGACGAAGAGATACGCAAATTTACCCCCGATTGGTATTCAACTCCGGTAAGGCCCAAGAAACCGATATTCCTTCCAAAACATACAATGGCCAGAGCCGAAAAGCTGGATGCCCAAGGCGATTGGCGCGGAGCAATCCAGCTCCTTCAGTCAATGCGGCTTGGCGATATCCAAATACGTCAATACCCTAAAGACTGGGAAGGCTACTTCAATTTAGGAATCGCGGAGGCTATCGACGCAAAATACGCCGAGGCGCAAACACGCTTCCGCCAGGCTGCTGAGATTAGTCCGCGAAACGCCGATATTCAATGGGCTATTGGCTGGGCTATACTCAGAAAAGAGAATGCTCCGAGCATCCTGCAAAGACAGCCTGATACACTGCGCAACGCGATAGAATACTTCGAAAAAGCTCTGGCAATCGACCCCAATCACCGCAAATCGCTTTCCTCAGCGGGGCATTCGTATCTTGGTTTGGCATTTTTGGTCAACCGGGATGGCGGCTATACCGAGGAATCACGCGCAGAGGCGAAGGGTTATCTGAGTAAGGCTGCAGATCTCTTTGAACAATTGATCGCCCTCGGCAGCCATGGCAGCGCTATTCACGATATTCTGACGGACATTAATGCCCAGTTGGGCCGTTGAGATGAAGCGATCAAGCATTTTTTGAAGTATGCGGATATCACGACAGTGGGGAATCGAAGCTGGTATCTGGAAATGCTCGCCCGCCGCCTATGGCCTAACTATCCGGTTTCTGTTCGTCGGGTTGTGACTGTGGCTCAGGCTTCCTTCAAAATCAATGCATCAAAAGACTCAATTATCATCTGCCCTGGTTCGACTTTTAGAAAATCGTCGGAATCCCAGTCACCATTCAGCAAGCGATGAATGAGATTCAAGTCGCCTTCGATCTCAAGATAATCCCAGCCGCGGTCGGCGGCCAGATCCTGAGTGAATTTTCGATATGCCTCTATTGCGCCGAGGCCCATGTTAATAAACACCGCGCGGGTGTAGTTCTCATACCACTGCTGCTCCTGCTCTATTAGATACTGAGCGTTATCTTCGCCGTATTTCTCCACATATTCTTTGTAGCGCTCTTCGTAGGCGCGGGCCTGGGAATCATCTATGAACCCCTGCTGCATGTCCCCTTCTTTGCGCTCGATCCAGCCGGGGCTGTAGTAATAAGTGCCCGGGTGCGCGCTGAACTCTTCATCATAGCGAGCGCGCGAGCCCAAAAATGCAGTAATGCAATCGTGCATACGCGGAATCACAATCGGAATCGACCTCGCATTCACTTCAACCGACCCTCTGCTGCAGAGGCCATAGCCGAGAACGATGTAGTCGTAACCGTTGCCCTCGCAGGCATCGACGTGATCTTGAATTGTCTTTCGCAGTATATCGGGGGTATTATGGAGCCCAAAACCCAACAGTTCAATATCTATGGTATTTGGGCTATACGCGCTCGCGAGCCTGATCTCACGCGTCAGCGCCTCGCAGGCTATTACGTTGATTTTCATTGAAGATAGGTGTCCTTATGTGTGGGTCTATATGATATTATATAACACTCCGGGCTGTCGCGTATATTCTTTGAGAAGAAGGATATTATTGATGTGTTGGCGAATGATTCTAAAGATTCAGATATGAGATGAAGCCCAGTTGCTTCGGTATCCTGATGCCGAAGCCGCCGCCGAAGGTGGCGAGAGAACTAACCTTGGAGTGAGAATTTTGAACAGATGGCATAACTACTACCAAGACGATCATCCTCATTTCTGCACTGCAACTATTACGGATTGGAAGCCGATGCTGCAAGGTGCTAACGTTAATGTGCTTTACGATGTATGGAATGAATCGCGTATAAAACTGGGCGTGAAAGTGCTAGCATACGTTGTGATGCCTGATCATTATCACGTAATACTTGAATCCGGCGAGGGCAAGGCTGTGACTGAATTCCTTCGTAGGACGGCATCGTTGACATCGAAGAGGCTTCAGCCAGGCGGCGGGTTGTGGAAAGAGAGACCCATGGTCTTGCCGATTCATTCGGCAGATGTTCTGCGAACCAAAGTTGATTACATTCATCGTAACCCGTTGCGCAAAGAACTTGTTCTCAACCCGGAGGATTGGCTGCACTCCAGCTTTCGGCAGTTGGTAATGGGCGAGATCGGCGCGGCGTTTGTTTGTGATGACTGGGGGCATATTTCGCTTTGACAGGCCGGTTCCTCGGCTCCTGCGGAGCCGGCTTCGGCATCAGGATACCGAAGCAACTGGCACTGGCAGGAACCGATTGCCTCGGCCCCTGCCATTGGATGTTTCAGTTACTTAGAGCTCAATGCTTAGTGTTTTTGCTCCAGCATCAACCTTATAGCTCCTATCGCCGGTTGTGTCTTTGACCACTGCGCTCCAGCCGTTGGCTTCGCCTTTGAGATCAATGGTAATCTTGCTGCCTTTGCGCTTTGTTGTGAAAGTGGCGGCGGGGGAGCCGTCGAGGTTTGGGATGACGGTGGTTATGTTCGCGCCGTCGGTTATGTTGTAGAGATTCAGAGTTACGCTGTCAGCGTAGGCGTAATCGGTTTTGCTGTCTAGCGCGCCTATTGGGAGAACTGTGTTTTCCCGCACAAACACCGGAATGGACATGAAGCCCTCGGAGCCTCTATACCACTTGCCGCCCTCATAGACAACGCCTGAGAAGAAGTGGGTCCAGGCGCCTTGTGGCAGATAATACTCTGTTGTGCCCTCTTCGTTCAGCACCGGCGAGACCAGCAGCGCATCGCCCAGCATATATTGGGTTTCCAGATGGTCGCAGGTGCGGTCTTCGGGGAACTCGACCACCATCGGCCGCAGCATCGGCCAACCGTGCTGGTGCGATTCCACAGCCTTCGCAAAGATATACGGCATCAACTTGTTTTTGGTCTTGGTGAAGAATCTGACCACATCCACCGATTCCTCATCAAAGAGCCACGGCACACGGTAGCTGTCCGAACCGTGCAATCGGCTGTGAGAGCAGAATAGCCCCCACGCGAACCAGCGTTTGTAAAGAGTAGGGGTGGCTGTTTCTATGAACCCGCCGATATCGTGGCTCCAGAATGAGAATCCGGACATCGCAAATGACAGCCCACCGCGAAGCTCTTCTGCCATGCTCTCGAATCGCGCCACGCAGTCTCCGCCCCAATGCACAGGGAACTTCTGGCATCCCGCAGTTGCCGATCTCGCGAAAAGGCATGCCTGACCTTTGCCATAATACTCTTCCAACAGTTCAAATACGCACTGATTATACAGATACGTATAGAAATTGTGCATTTCCTTGGGGTCTGAGCTATCGAAATAGACAGCATCGTCCGGGATCATCTCGCCGAAGTCCGTCTTAAAGGTATCGCAGCCCATATCCAGCAGCGCGCGCAGCTTGGCCTGATACCACTTGACCGCTGCGGGGTTGGTGAAATCGACATACGCCATACCCGGCTGCCACCAGTCCTCCTGGTAGACCGAGCCGTTCTGCCTCTTGAGAAAATATCCGTTTTTCTTACCCTCTTTGAACATACTCGATGGCTGCGCGATATACGGGTTGATCCAGAGGCAAATCTTGACGCCCTTTTCTTTGATGCGCTTGAGCATGCCAGCGGGATCGGGGAATTCGCTTTTGTCCCAGGTGAAATCGCACCAATGGTTGTCTTTCATCCATGAGCAGTCGTAGTGAAAAACCTTCAGCGGGATATCTCTATCGAGCATACCGTCGATGAAACTTGTGACCACTTTCTCGTCGTATTGCGTGGTAAATGATGTCGTCAGCCAGAGCCCAAAAGACCAGGCCGGCGGCAGCGCGGGGCGGCCTGTGAGCGCGGTGTATTTGTCAAAGACTTCCTTGTGGGAGGGGCCGTGGAAGAAATAATAATCCAAAACCTCGCCCGGCACGCTAAACTGCATCTGCTCGCAGCGTTCGGTAGCCACTTCAAACTCCACTTTCGCCGGAGAATTGACCAGCAGGCCATAGCCCTTGTTGCTCATGTAGAACGGAACATTCTTATATGCGAGGTCAGACCATGTGCTGGAGTCGGTATTATAAATCTCAACGGACTGGCCATTCTTGACCACAGGCCCGAATCTCTCGCCCATGCCGTAGATGCACTCGCCGATATTGAGGTTCAGGCGCTCCATCATGTAAGGTGTCTTATCGATGGTCATATAGCCCAGCGAGCTCCTGGGGCTGGAGGTGATAACCTTACCGTCCGCCATGAACTGCATCTTCCAGGGCTTCTTTTGAATTTGCACGCTCAGGTTGCCGCTGGTGAATGTGAGAAGCTCGTCGTTCTCTTCGATTTTCGGCGTCACCTTGGGCAGGTTAGGCTCGATTGGGAAAGTCATCGGGTCTTTGCCGCCTGCGTAATGGGTAGCCTGCACCCGCACAACACCTTCCAGCGGCGAGCTCAGCTTAATGGTTATCAACCGGCCATCATAGACCTCCGGCGGCGACTGATGCACGGCATAGACCACCAGAGCGCCGTCTTCGATAAAATATTCGTAAACTTGTTTCGGGAATAGAGCGGCCACACCTTCTCCGAGCCGCCACCCGCCATCGCAGAACTTCATATTTTTATTCCTTTCGGGCAATTATTTTTAATAGTATATCCACGGCGCACCAGACGCACGCCATGCATATATGTTCGTTTGCCATGCTACCTTGAGGAGGCTGGAATGTCAAGAATCTGAGAATGAGTGTGTTGCTTATCTCGACTTATCCAATGCCAGGGAGTAAAATATAACTGTGCAAAAAACAGCAATGGTTGAGTGTTGGGGAGTATTGCGGCAATAACCGAAGAACCGATTGGTCGGCCTTAAAAAGAGATTTCATAGGCCCGTTTTTGGGGCTGTGAAAAATGAGCGTTAAATCTAAGTTCTACTTTGAGTTTGACACCCAGAAATCTGTGCGCTATTTCTGCATGTGCTGGCAATAACTCTCGATTATTTGAGTTGCTAAGGCTTAGAATTATCACTTGTTGCTGAGCTATATACTCAGTCTGCGACGGGGCATCCAATGCAATGTCAGATGCTTCCAAAGGGTTTTATTATTGCTCAATTAGTGAGAGTTATTTGTCTGTAAATTACCAAAAAAAACATTGACATTGGATTACACAACCATTAGAATTTAGCAACGAGCAACCTTATGGGTATAGGTTTGGGCTCAGAAGTTGTACATGTAATAGCACTATGCTTTTAAATGATTTTAGCTATGCGCTCCCAGAAGAGCTAATAGCACAGGAACCGTTGGCGGAGCGCGATCAGTCACGGTTGCTGGTTGTCGACCGCAAAACGCAGGCAATCGAGCACAAGAAGTTTTCTGATATGCTGGATTATCTCAATGATGATGACCTCATGGTGTTTAACAACACGCGGGTGGTTGCGACGAGGATTCATGGAATCAAAGAGACCGGGGGGAACGTTGAGGCGCTTCTGATGAAGCGGATCGCCCCTGGATTATGGGAAGCGATGGTCAAGCCCGGCAGGCGGGTGCAAGTCGGAACGAAATTGATATTCGATTGCGCTCTGAGAGCTGATGTGGTGGAGAGAACTGTGGAGGGCGGCAGAATATTGCGGCTGGAAGCTGAAACCGATCCTGACGAACTCGTCGGGACACTCGGGCAGGTTCCGCTTCCGCCATATATCCACAAACGGCTGGATGATCCACAGCGATACCAGACTGTTTACGCGGAGGCAGACGGCTCAGCTGCGGCGCCGACCGCGGGCTTGCACTTTACGCCCGCATTGCTTGAGAAAATAAGAAACAAAGGAATAAAGATGGCATTCGTGACGCTTCACATCGGGATTGCAACGTTTAGACCGGTGCGGACTGAAAACATCGAAGACCACGAAATGCATACCGAAAATTACGAGATCAACGAGGCTTGCGAAGATATCATCAATTCCGCCCAGGGCAGGATAGTCTGCGTGGGCACAACCACCGCCAGGGCGCTGGAAAGCGCTGCAGTGGCTAAGCGAAGAGTGGCCCCGGGAGCCGGCAAAACAGATATATTTATTAAGCCACCTTATGATTTCAAGATTGTGGAAGCTCTTATTACAAACTTCCATGTTCCTAAATCGACGCTGCTGATCATGATCAGCGCACTAGCCGGAACTGCACTTATTCGAAAGGCATACGAAGAAGCTGTGAGGGAACGATACCGGTTCCTGAGCTTTGGAGAT
>JAPLCU010000152.1 GCA_026392045.1 Armatimonadota bacterium | reverse complement strand
GAGTCTCCCCTGTCAACGCTTCCCCACCGCCCTTACGGACGACAAGACATGACTCGGGGTCGGTGTGGCTCGCTATGCCTTCACCGTACAGAACTTACATCCGCTACAACTTGCCGGTTTTCATCGGCGCATCGATGGAGTATTTGCGACCCACAGGTTTGTTTCGGGATTTCCGTTCCGCTACGCTTCACTCAAATCCCTAATCACCGAATAGCTTTACTCAAGGTGCTTGATGTGTCCATCCAAATAATATACTAACTGCAAGTGATCTTCTTCAGAGTGTTCTTTCACAAGTATAATTTCCTCAGGCGATGCCACCTGTCCAAGATTCTTCCCGGACAATGTCTGGTTCACTTTATATGCCCTTAGCAGTATAGTAGCATGCGCTTTATCACCAAACGTGTCGTCTTCGAAGTAGGTTCTACGGCTGTTAATCAACGCTCCTATCCAGTTCGGATCACCTGTAGCCCCGATGTCAAGTGGTGGCAGGTAACCGTGATTATCATCTGCATATTGTAGCAAAGCAAAACCCAACTTCTTGATTCTATCACGGCGCATTTGCCTCGGAGACGTGAAATCAGTTTTCATGATGGTCGATATAAACCAGCACGAGGCCAGGCTAAAGGCAAGCAGGCATATAACTATCTTAGATGTCTTATTCAAAACTACCTGCCTCGAGGATACTCCAGTTGAATGCATCCTCATCCGCAAAATTACGATACTTTCCCAATAACCCCAGAGAATGTGCATCGTCGATTACGGTGTTATAATAGTCAAAAACGCGGGTTCTTGCGGCAGCGACTCCTCCACTAGGCGGCAACGGAAATCCGTGCAACCAATTTTGACCGTAGTCTCTGTATAGATCTGTCAAAAAGTGCAATTCACTACCCCAAGCTTGCTCTTCATCATTATTATACCAAGGCTGCAGCATGTGCGTGCGCTCATGAACCAAAGTGGTGGCAATTGTAAGTTTACTCTCAAACGGATTAACTTGCAGAGCCTCCAAACTATCATCAAGCTTTATCCAGTGCAAAGGGCCAAAATTTACTGATTGCCCGGAAGCTTTTTGAAAGGCAACATATAGATTAGAATCATAGTAAATGTCGGTATTCTTCAAACCGGCTGCGTACGATCCCCATCCATCTACATTACCAATCATAGATATAGCAGCGTCCACAAAGCTTTTTTGATTTGCGCCAAGTTTTTTGGCGCGCAACCCCGTCGGGTCAATCTTGTTCACTGGGTTGTTGTCAGCATACTCATACCAGTTCAAGCCGTCTCGGTCGGGGTCTTGGGTTATGAATCTGCCGATGAGCGGGTCGTAGTAACGCGCTCCGAGGAGCATCAGTCCGGTATCGGTGTCTGTATAATAACCTTCTTTGCCAATATAACGCAAGGGGTTAACAGGCTTCGCTTGGTCGGTTGTTGGGCGGAGTTGGCCTAAATCCTCGCCCCAGGCGTTGTAGGCATAGGCGTCGGTGATGCGCTGAAGGGAGTCGGTCACCTCGCGAGTGGTGCCCTCGGTATCGCAATGGTAATAATAGGTGTTCCAAGAAGTTCCTTCAAGCCTGCTCTCGCAGATGCCGGGAGTGTACCAGGCGACGATGTAACGGTGTATGTGCTGCAATATCAGAGCTCATACACCGCCATTCAATGCAGATGTGTCTCGCAGAATGTTAGATACGCAGGGTGCAAATTAATTCAACAAGTTGGCCTCTCTAAGCGCTTGCTCTATGTACGGAAGTAATGATTCACTTCCTATGTAACCGCCCAAGCGCAATATCGTTGCATTCCGTTCGCGTTCGTGTTGCTTTTCAGTTCTCTCTGGCGGATTGGCTAGCGGAACGTTTCCCACTGTCGGCCAACTTTGATTTCCAAGACTGTCAGAGTCTGTAATAAATTCACGTAATACTGGCTTTTCTCGAAGAACTGCCATACTTGCAACGGTTTCAGAATGGAACCTTAGCAGATCGAATAACATACCGACTCTGCCATACTTGTCTTTAACTCTACCGAAAGCAAAACCGCCAACTTCTAGCGGTATGGCAAAATAGTCGCCGAGTGTCACGGGTTTTGCTTTCCGAGCCTTTTCCCAGTCTGCTAGTCTGAGCCTTGCGCAATGGGCGGCATCTTCATCCTCTGGTCCTTTTGCGTATTCTCGCAATGTTTCGGCGGCTTTCATCTCAGCCGAGGTTTGTAGCAGGTACACGGCTGCCGTAAGCGCCACATTTGGATTCTCGTGGTCCAGTAGCTTAGTCAATGCCTCTACACCTGCCTCAGTCGCTCTAAGTTTGTCCACAGCTTTGCTATAACGTTGCTCTTGCTTTCTCATATCGGCGCTCGTAGAGGATGGATTCAGTATCGCTTTTCGCGTCTGTATAAGCCCATCTGCAAACTCATTTATATAATATTCTATATCTCTCTTCATAATTATTTACCTAGTAGATCCTTCATGATTTTCAAGCCCTGCGCATGTTGCTCTTGGTAACTGAGATTGTTCATCCAAGCGCGGACGGTAGAATGGCCCTTACCTGTTCGCCTCAAATCTTTACGCGAATAGTAATGGCTTATTTTAGCATGATCCGCCTTACTAAGTTCAAAAATGTTCTCAATACTATGGATTCTTTGTATGCTGCGGGAATTGACCACTGGCAAGAATTACTGCTCCATCGACAAACGCCATTCCCGCATCTATGAAAATGCGTTTTTTGTCAAGACCCACGCTTAAATTTTTAGTCTATTACGCTTTCTAGGAGTCTTACGTCAACGGCGCCGCTATATCGGGCGCAAGATGACGTAAGGCTCCGGTCGGGTAAGC
>JAPLCU010000045.1 GCA_026392045.1 Armatimonadota bacterium | reverse complement strand
GTGAGCATTCACAAAACCAGGCATCAGCGCGCAGCAGCCGAGGTCGCGCACAGGCTCATGGGGATATTTATCTGTAAGACCAACGCCAACCGCCGAGATCAGTTCGCCGCTGACCAGCGCCTCACCGTTTTCTATAACCCCGCCATTGATAGGCAGCAGATATTTAGCTCTGTATATCATGGTAACTCCAATAGCTCAATTCTGTTTCCAGCACACATATTCCTTCTAAATCAACATGAAAACTGAATGTCTTAAAGCTATCATGCAGGAATACCGGTTATCGATGGCGAATTGTACAAATATCAAGAGAATTACTGCAACAGAAAATATCGAAAAAGAGAGGTTAAAACATGGCCGATAAGATCAGAGTGTGCCCAAAATGCGGCACGGTAAACGATGCCATGAAATCTTCCTGTGATAACTGCCACGAATTCATTTTCGAGGCGCCTATCACGGAAAGAGCGGCGGCTGGGCAGCAAGCGCCGCCTATAGGCCCGGTCGGCGCAATGCCCGGAGGCAGCATCGGATATACTCCGCCGCCTCGTGAGAGGCAGAAAATATCCACTCTCAGCATTTTACTGGCTGTTCTTCTTACCCTGAGCGCAGGATATGGCTTTTGGTGGTTCAAGTTACGGCCCTTGCCGCCTGATCAGGTTGTTCAGAGATTCTCAGATGCCTGCGATGCTAAAGACTTCAAAACGGCTGCGTCATACATCTGCAAAGCCGATATTAAACGCGCAGGCAGCGCAGAAGCATTTGCAGCCGCGTTTGAAAAAGCGTCAAAGAACGACAAAAGCACCAAAGCAACCACCGGTGAAGTCGCTTATGAAGACGAAAACACAGCTCTCGTCGAGCTCAAAGAAGAAGGCCCGACAGGCGAACAGATAAAGGCTCAACTTGGACCTGAATATGTAGTCCAGGTAATGGCTGTCCTGGAAGACGGTCAGTGGAAGATCGACTATGGTTCCAGCTCACGGCGCCTGGCAGCAGATGCACAAGAAAGAATGCCTAAAGCCGCTCCAATACTCCCCAAAACTGGGTGAAGCGGCGGATTATAGTGCGCTAGGTTAGCGCATTTTCAAACAAGCCCGACCTGTGATTACAGGCTGGGCTTTTATTTTAATCAAAATGCTTCCTGAGCTCTGAAAAGTAACTCGTTCCAACCCAATCGCAGTTTTCTCTCAGCCAATCGCTAAGAAGCGTTTTACCGGTTGGAGGCTCGCTGGAAACCAAAAGATTGCCCATCAGCCCAACAACCTCATCTGGCGTCAGAACAACGTCGTGCATCAGCTTACCGACTATGCCAGTAGCGATCAAAGCCAGCTTTGGCGGCATATGCATTATCATCGTTTTGCTGTGCACTATCTCTTTGATCAGTTTTAGAAGATCATTGAAAGTGTATATATCCGGCCCCACGGCATCATAAATCAGATTCTCGCTCTTTTGCCCATCCGCAACAGCCAAATCAGCGAGATCCTCAACGAAAATCGGCTGCAGCATATATTCGCCGGAACCGGGGACACCAAAAACGGGCGTGTGCTTCAAAAACCAAGCGATATTGTTAATCAGAATCCCGCCGTCACCGAATAGCACATTTGGGCGAAGAATGGCATAGCTCAGCTTGGAGGCCAAAATCGCTTCCTCTACCATAGCCTTGCCGCTGTAGTAAGGCAGAGGCGAATCTATGGATGGGTTTGTGATACTCACATGCACAATCCTGCGCACACCGGCATCTTGGGCGGCTCGGATAAGAATCTTGCTGTTCTCGACCGCTTTCGCGTGAGTTGTTCCCTCGTAGGCGAAGCGAATCCAGTAGGTGTTATAAATCGTGCTGACACCCTCAAGCGAGCGAGTCAGCGCCGCCGGATCGTTGAAATTGAAAGAAGCCGACGTGACTTCATTACCAAACTCGTGCGGGCGATCAGGATGCCCCGTCAGATTTACAACCCTATTCCCCATCCCAAGCAATCGTCTGGTTATATGCCTGCCGCTATAACCCGACACGCCAGTTACGGCATTGAGTTCGGACATCAGAGAGCCTCATTTGCTTCTTCGACTTGCGGTAGCCTGCCATAGACAAGATCAAGAAAGTGTCTCGCACCTGTGATTAGGTAAATGCCAATAACGGTAGGCAAACAATAGCGGCAGATATTTGCCAAGTTCAAGCTTTGGCCGAATCTTGTCGTCTCTACCGACACCCCTATACTGAAAGCTGAAACCAAATAGCTTAGTATATATGGAATGCCAACAGCAATAAAGTATATACCAATTAGTCTTACGGCAACGCATAGCCCTTCTCGCGGCGAGGAAACCAAAACACTGCCTGAAGTCAACAGCCTCGCTATTCTATCCCCACAAAATACGAGAACTCCGGCAATTACTATTTTAAGAACTGCCACCCCAAGAACTCGTATCTCATAACTCGGGTGGGGATAATTTGCCATTGCCACGAATTCACCAGAATACGACATACTAATGGTCGCTATAGCACTAGGTAAACTCTTTATGGCGCCGAGCGACAAATATAGTCCTATCAATTTGATGCCAATTGAAAGCACGTCAAAACCGGAGAGCCCCGTTGGCTTACTTGTATCAGGCATTCGGCCCCTCCAGCATCTTCTTGGCTTGGCCAGTGATATTGCGTAACCAGCCAGCAATCCGCCCAATTCCCACAAGCAGGCATACGCCGATGACAAAAGTTATGACGGAAGTAAGGATAGATTGGGCGGTCGACTGTGATAGTTGAATGTTATCATTGTTGGCTTGTACACGCTCAACAATTTCCCCAATAAGCCATGGAATACTCCGCGCAAGCAAAATAACCCCATATATACGAGCGCCGAAATCGAATAAGACAGCTTTATCGCATAACCATTCCGGCCAATCAAGCTTGCTGTCTTCAGGCATTATTGACCTTGCAATGCCACTCGCACAGCGCATCAAAATTACGCCAGCAATGCCCATAAGTATAAAGTAGCCTCCATTACAGCACATCATCATGAATTTCGATGCTACCAATTCCCAATTCGAATTGAACATAATACTCGCAACTAGAGGCAAGCTTATTATCACTCCAACAAAGAACGTCAACCCCAAAATCCTGATCGCAACTGCCAACAAATCTCTTTTTGTCATTTACAAATCCTCCTGTATATATGCATCTTCTACTGACAGCCTGCTATCTCCTTCTTTCGCCGCCCAGCAATGTAAGAACTCACTCTTGACGAGTACGAAGTGAGCATGCTGAGCTCTGTCGAAGCACGCGGCTGGAAAATTACATTCGTTTAGACTTATCCGCACCCTTCGACGGAGCTCAGGATGCTGGTTTGTAAGTCTATTCTCACAAAGAGTGAGCTCTTACCCAGCAATCTATTTGGTATAATAATGCCATGCTAATTCGCCCTAAGCCAAAACCGAATAAACCCAGAAAACCGACCCTCAGCCCCACCAAGATCGGCACGTATCTGGCTTGTCGGCTTAAATATAAGTTTACGTATATAGACAAAATCGCGCGGTTCTATTATCGCCCAAAGTCCTATCACAGCTTTGGCGCATCGCTGCATCGCACGTTGGAAGAGTTCCACAAAGAAGGCGGGGCCGAAACACAATCACCAGAGCAACTTGTAGAAAAGCTCCATACAGCCTGGACATCGCAGGGCTATGCCTCGCGAGAGGAAGAACAACAACGCCTTGGGGCCGCTGCTGAGCTACTTGAGAATTATCACAAGGAATATTTGGTAGAAGGGGTGCAAACGCTCTTCACGGAGAAGCAACTCAAGTGGGATATGGGCGAGTTTTATCTAATCGGCCGCCTCGACCGCGCGGATGAACACCCAAACGGCCTGCTGGAAATCATCGATTACAAGAGCGGGCGAATGAGTGTTGCCGAAGAAGAAATCCGCAATGACCTCGCTATGAATATCTATGCCTATCTCGCCTCAAAATGCTACCCGGACCGCCACGTCGCCGCCACAATCTACTGCCTCAGATCGGGCGAAAAAGCCACCGCGGAGTTTACGGATGAAGATTTGGCAGAAATAGAGGATGGAGTGCTGGCTATTGCGTCAGATATCCTCCAAACAGACGAAGACTCAGACATTGAGCCCGAATGGATACCTAACGAATGCCCGAACTGCGATTTCCTGCGATTATGCGCCAGGAGAATGCAGTGGGAAGTTGCAGAAACGCCTGATAGTGGCATGCTAAGCTCTTCGGAGCGTACAACAAGATTGTCCAGATGAACTTAGAACTCCGTGCGTTAGTTCAGGAAGCTTTCCTATTTCGGATAGCCTTGCGCTGAAAGTCCAGCAGTTCGTCAGTGCGAGTGCGCCAGTATTCTAATTGCTGTTCGTACGACATTCCTGCCAGCTTTGCCTGCACTTTTGCGGCTCCTCTATGCTTCATATCGACACAATCAAAACTCTTCTTAGTTGCCATAATGCAATACCTCAAATGGAGAATAAATTGCCAAAGGACGGTAACCATACTTTGCGTTCACTGCGTTATACTGCGGAATCTTCTCGAAATGAACTATATGCTTGAAATTCCAACTGACTATCAGACTGCAATCAGCCACCGTCGCCATTGCTACATGCAAAGCATCATCTGCCCATTTCGGCGTAAGAATTCCCATGTCCATATATGCCTGCTGCAAATCCAAGGCATCTGCAGAAATCGGAGCAACTGTAGTCCACTCCAGCATCTCGGCAAACAGATCACTCACCTGCGACGGAGCCTCACCCAACTCATCTTGCACAAGCGCCGAAACGATCAGATGAAAACTGCCGCTTCTAACCTCGTCAAAAAACCGCTGGGTAGCAACCTGAAATTCTTTATCGAAAGCTCCACCGAATACGCATGTATCCACATAAACTCGCAACGCACGCATATCTTTACCTCTCGAAATATTATACCACATTCCATGCATGTTACTATGCTCTGCGGGCTCGTTTTTCGCCCCGAAGCACGCTCAAGAACCTCACCCTTCGGGACAAAAAACAGTCCCGAAGTATATCAATCAGGATTTCTGACCAACCATTTCCAGCTCATTGCGCTCGTTCTTCATAAGAAGCGTATCATGCTTAAAATTAGCATCGTCCAAATCCGGATAGTCCAAGTTATAATTCAAACCGCGGCTTTCTTTGCGCGAACGAGCGGATAAAATGATTAATTGGGCAATTAGCGCCATGTTTCGCAGTTCCAGAAGCTGCGGCGAGAGAATGCCGTCGGAGTATAGCGCTTCTGCTTGAGCTTCGATGTTGCGAATCAGCCCCAGCGCCTTGGTAAGACGGGCGTTGGTGCGCACTATTCCCACATACTTCCACATAACCGTCTGAATCTCGTGAATCAACTGCCCGACAAGGTCCATTGGCACACGTTGGGAGTGTTCCTGAGCGGGGAACGGCTCAACCTCTGCTCGCATCTCTAATTTGGGTTTACTCGCAAGGTCGTCAGCAGCGCGTCTGGCGAAAACCACCGCTTCCAGCAGAGAATTACTCGCAAGCCTGTTTGCGCCGTGAACCCCCGTGCACGCGACCTCTCCGCAGGCATACAGATTTTCTATGGATGTTCGGCCGTAAACGTCAGTCACGACGCCGCCGCAGGCATAATGCGCCGCAGGCACAATCGGGATAAACTCTTTGGTGATATCTATTCCAACAGATAGACAAGTCTCATAAATATGCGGAAAATGCGCCTTGACCATCTCAGCGTCTAAATGAGTTAAATCCAGATAGACGCATTCATCGCCGCTTTTCTTGAGCTCCGTATCGATTGCGCGAGCGACTATGTCCCTCGGAGCAAGGCAGCCCATAGGATGATAACGATCCATGAACGTCTCACCTTTCTTAAGCCGCAGCACACCGCCCTCACCTCTCACCGCCTCGGAAATCAAAAACGAGCGCGCGCCGGTGTGATATAAAGTGGTTGGGTGGAACTGAATAAACTCCATATTGCCCACCACAGCGCCAGCGCGATAGGCCATAGCAACGCCGTCGCCCGTTGCAATCTCAGGGTTAGTGGTATGCAGGTAAACTCGGCTCAGCCCGCCAGTGGAAAGCATCGTCACGCCCGTGCGCATGCTCATCACATCGCCAGTTTCAGAATCCAAAACGTGAGCGCCGCAGCAGACCGTTTTATCACCCACTTGCTCAGTTATCAGATCGATGGCGTGATCGTGTTCAAAGACACGTATATCGGCATTTGCCTTGACCTGCGCTATAAGAGCGCGCTCTATTTCTCGGCCGGTGAGGTCGGCGGCGTGAACAATTCGCCTGGTGGAGTGACCGCCCTCGCGCCCGAGGTCAAGATGGTTAGGGTTCGGCGCTTCCTCGCTTCGAGTGAACCGCACGCCCATCTCCATAAGCTCGCGAACGCGCTCAGAGCCCTCTTTGACCAGAATCTCCACGGCATCTTCATGGCAAATAAACGCGCCAGCCACAAGGGTGTCGTGAATATGAGATTCGTAGGTGTCTTTTGGGTCTATAACCGCCGCGATTCCACCCTGGGCGTAGTTTGTGTTAGATTCGGTATCGCTCTTCTTTGTGACGAGCGCAACCCTGCCCGTTTTCGAAGCTCGCAGCGCGAAACTCAGGCCTGCAATGCCGCTCCCTAACACCAATACATCTACATCAATAATCAACTATCCACCCGCCCCCATGTTAATTGCCCCACCACTTTGTCGAGCATCCTCAAGCAAAGCCGCAGCGGGAGAGTTGAGAAACTCGTCGGCAAGCGCGCAGCCGATCTCTTCCGGGGCTTCAATATTTCCCAAAGCAGATTTCCAAACAGTATCAGAGCCATCCAGGCTCGCAACCATCGCCCGCAGCTCGATCTGATCTCCATTAACTATATTCGCAAGCGCTGCAACCGGAGTCTGACACCCAGCCCCAAGCTTGAAAAGCATCGCTCTCTCAGCAGCAACACACGCTCGCGTGGCCGGGTCATCAAGAGACGCAATAAGCTCCGCCACGGGGCTATCCTTACGGCATTGAATGGCCAGAGCGCCTTGAGCTGCGGCGGGAAGGCATATCTCAAATGAAAGAATCTCCGTTATCTTATCCTGCAAGCCCAACCGCAACATACCCGCGTAAGCAAGGATTACGGCATCATACAGGCCTTCTTCGAGCTTTCTTAAACGGGTATCAAGGTTCCCGCGCAGGTCTTTAATTACGAAATCAGGCCGTGAACGCAAAATCTGAGCTTTTCTGCGAAGGCTGCTTGTGCCGATGACAGCGCCTGCGGGAAGCTCGCTGAGTCGGCCTTTCCTTGAAACCAATACATCAGACGGATTCACTCTACATGGAAAAGCCGCAACAAAAAGCTCTTCAGGCATCTCCGAAGGCAGGTCTTTGGCGCTGTGTATGGCGAATTCGACCTCACCAGCTATCAGCGCTTCCTCTATTTCCTTAACGAACAAACCTTTGTCGCCGATTTTTGCGAGAGGAACATCAAGAATTTTATCTCCCCTTGTCTTGATCACCTGAACGCGGCAAGAAACGTCAGGGTGCAGCGCCTGCAGGTCGTTGATCACCACATTTGTTTGTGTAAGGGCTAATTGACTACCTCTTGACCCAACAATAAGCTCTTTCATTATGGATATATTATACAACCGCGCGCAAGAATATGGAACAGCGTACGACGTCTTCACCCACATTCTGGGTATTATCAGTTGCCGAAAGCCCTCTTCTCTGATATAATCCACTCAGAAACTAGGAGACGACTATGAAGATTCTGGAAACCGACCGCAATTCTAAGAATGAAATATTGGCTGCGCTTCTTCCTGCCGAAGTTGGGCCAAACAATGAACTTGAGCAAACGGTCAGAAACATTATCAACGACGTTAAAAAACGCGGCGATATTGCTCTGCTGGAACTCGGGCGCAAATTCGACTCGCCTTACCTTGAAGTAATCAAGGTAACTGAGGAAGAGTTCGCTGATGCTTACAATACTATCAAGCCTGAACTTCTGGATGCGATTCGCGCCGCGAAGGTAAACATAGAAGAATTTCATAGAAAACAGCTTCAAAACTCGTGGATGGACATGCGCGAAGATTTCGTCTACGGTCAAATTGTTCTCCCTATAGAGAAAGTCGGGTTCTACGCTCCCGGAGGCCTCGCCCCCTACCCCAGCACGGTGCTTATGACGGCTGTGCCTGGCGTTTTGGCGGGTGTGAAGCAACTGGTTATGTGCGCCCCCGCTCAAAAGGACGGCAAAATCCATGGCCCGATGCTCGTGGCGGCTCAGGAGTGCGGTGTGACTGATGTTTTTAAGGTCGGCGGCGCGCAGGCAATAGCAGCGATGGCGTTCGGCACGGATACCGTCCCAAAAGTCGACAAAATCGTCGGGCCGGGCAATGCTTACGTGACCGAAGGCAAACGGCAGGTCTTTGGATTGGTCGGTATAGATCAGCTCGCGGGTCCCAGCGAGATTCTTGTCCTTGCTGATGAGACCGCGAACCCAGCGTATGTTGCGGCAGACATTCTTTCGCAGGCTGAACACGCCAACGACTCGCGATGCGCCATGATCACAGACAGCAGGCAGGTTGCGGACGCCGTGCTCAACGAGATAAAGCTGCAAACAGAACCCGCAGCCCGCAAGGATATGATCAAAGAATCGCTTGAAAACTTTGGCGTGATTATTATTGCCAATAATCTGGACGAATGCGTTGAATTGGCAAATATTTTCGCTCCGGAACATCTGGAAATCGCAATGAAAGACCCATGGGAAATCCTCAAGAAGATCAAGAATGCGGGGACGATAATGTTAGGGCATTACACGCCTGTGCCGCTGTGCGATTATGCCGCCGGGCCAAACCACACCCTGCCGACTTCCGGCACGGCGCGGTTCTCTTCGGCGCTTAGCGTGGACGACTTCATTAAGAAATCGGGGCTGCTTTCATATACAAAAGATGGTCTGAAGCGAATTGCCCCGACCGTGCTTGAAATTGCAACATGCGAGGGCTTCGAAGCTCACGCCAATACGGTTAAAATCAGAATCGAAGATTAGCTTACGTCGTTATATACTTCGGGACTGTTTTTCGTCCCGAAGCGCCCTGTTTATATACTTCGGGACTGTTTTTCGTCCCGAAGCGCTCTGTTTATTCACCAAAGGAGACTTTTATGGCTGAAAGAAAAGCAACAGTTGAGAGAAATACCGCAGAGACGCAAATCAGCGTTTCCATCAATCTGGACGGCACTGGTGTCAGCGAGATCGAGACCGGGATAGGATTCTTCAATCACATGCTTACCCATCTCGCCAAGCATAGTCTTTGTGACATGAAGGTGAGTTGCAAGGGCGATTTGGATGTGGATGCGCATCACACGGTTGAGGATGTGGGAATTGCTATCGGAAAAGCCATAGCGGATGCCATAGGCGACAAGGCCGGGATTGCCCGCTATGGTTCTGCGATTATTCCTATGGACGAAGCGCTGGTGATGACATCTCTCGATTTGAGCGGAAGAGGCGGCCTGGCTTATGAGCTCACAATGGAGAAGGAAATGATCGGCTCATTCGACTCAGAACTGACTCCTGAGTTCTTTAGGGCGCTGGTTACAAACGCCGGAATCAATGCGCACATCAAGCAAGTCGATGGCAGCAACTCCCATCATATAGTTGAGGCCGCATTCAAGGCATTCGCGCGCGCATTCAGGCAGGCAATCTCTAAAGACGAAAAAATCGAAGGAGTGCCGTCAACAAAGGGCGCGCTATAGCAAATGTTCGGTTTAGATTTCACCGCAAAGCAAAAACTTGCCGCATTCGCGCTAATTGGGCTTTCGGCTATCGGGCTTTCGATTGTATTTGCTCGAAACTCGGGGGCGCTTGGTGGCGGCGTGACGCTGCGAGAGCCATCCGGCAGTGGGCAAGCTGGCGTAATTACTTATGATTCAGACCCCATCGGCGGTTCATCAGACAGCAGCGGCTCGGTGGTGGTGCATGTGGCGGGTGCTGTGGCAACACCAAACGTTTATACACTGCCGAGAGGCAAGCGAATTATCGACGCTGTGAAAGCCGCGGGCGGCGCTCTGCCTGACGCCGACCTGCAATCTCTAAACCTTGCCGAAAAGTTGGTGGATGGCTCCAAGATATTCGTTCCATCAAAATCCCAAGCCCAGCCCAATGCAACTCCGCAGGCATACATGCCGTTTAATCCCACTTCTGAAACTCCGCCGACTGACAACACAACATCAGAATCACCCACCAAGAAATCCTCGAAAAGCAACAAGTTCAAGAACCCCGGCGATGGTGTGGTTTCGATCAACTCAGCATCTATAGAAGAACTCCAGCGTCTGCCCGGCGTCGGGCCGGTGACCGCCCAGAAGATAGTTGATTACCGAAAACAAATCGGGGCTTATAAGCGCCCCGACCAGCTAAAAGAAATATCTGGTATCGGGCCAAAGAAGTTCGAGAAGATGCAGCCGTTCGTAAAATTGTAGATGTTGTTGGCAATACTAGCGGGCTAAGCGGAACCCGCTGGTGCTGTTATTGGTGATCGGGTTGTAGTAGTAGCGGTAGGCACATCGGTTGTAGCTTTCGAGGTTGCCCCAACTACCCCCCCCGCAGGACACGAGAGCTGCCACTTGCAGGCCCTTGTGGGTCGCTTGTAGGGCTTTGAGAATAATAATCGACCAGATACCAGTCCTTGCACCATTCCCACGCATTACCGGCCATGTCTTGACAGCCCGAAGGACTCGGGAAACTTGAATAACTGCCAAATGGAGCGGTCTGAGAACCTGGATACAGGCTGTCATTCCAATTGTTACACTTTTCTGCATCCCACGTATCGCCCCAAGGAAATACGTTAGCACGAGATCCGGTCCAACGAGCAGCGCGCTCCCATTGCGCCTCAGTAGGCAGATGACCTACCGCCCAATTGCAAAAAGCTTCAGCTTCATAATAGCAAACGCCAACAACCGGGTGATTATCCGTCTGCGTGAATGCTCCAGGAGGGGTGCCCCAGTTCTGGGAAGCAGTCCAGGAAGTTGGTTCAGTGCGGTTTATGCCGACCTTCCAAGACCAACCATCCGTAGACCAATATAACACATTGGAATATCCGCCAGCATTTATGAACTTACGATACTCACCTCGCGTCACCTCATACTTGCCTATGCTATATGCACCGAGCGCGACTGGGTGCTGGGGGTGCTCATCTGCATTATGCGATGCGACATAGCTATCAAGCGTTCCCATAGCAAAAGAACCGGCAGGAATGGAGATCATTTCTCCCGTGTATTGGTCAATCACAGTGATAGTCCTACCAGCCGATGTAACCATTACACTCGGATGGGCCTGGCACCTTGCAGTGACAGTTACAGTCTTTGTCCCCAACGCACTCCACGCATGCGAAGCGCTGGTTGAAGTAGACCATGTCGATGAAGCGCCATCACCCCAGTTGAATCTGTATTCGACAGTATGCCCATAATTGCTGGTTGCACCTGTTGTTGAATATACTTCGCTCACATTCACAACCGGACTAGTGTTACCCGAAGGTGTGCCCGGAGAGGAAACAACCTCCAATGGCAAAACCACGCTAATATCGCGCACCAGAATATTAGGCAGATAGATAAAATTGTTGATTTTGTAAATGGAACTTATGCCAGTCACACTGACATACTGCCAGCCGGAGTGGAGGAAAGCGCCGGTGGGAACCGTGCATTTTATATACAGTCCCGAGCCATCTTCGACTGTAAATGTTGTCGCATCAACCTGCTGATACTGGCCCCAAGTCCTCACAAGCAAACCGGTGTTATTGACGCCGATTGTATCGGTTGCCCCCCGCTGTCCGCCTGTTCCAACAACATGCCAGTTGCCTCCGCCGATAGCCTTACTATTCATTCCAACAGGTGAAACCGTGCCAGTAGAATTAGGCGATGCGGTTTGTATTGCGAGAGAAGCGAGAATAGCTCTCTCTTTGCTGGCATTAGTCTTCATAGCGCCGATGACATCCGCGCGCATGCCCACCGTCAGTCCGTGGGCAGTTTTCTCAACTCTGATGCCCATATTCCGGTTATCTTCTTCAATATAGAAATAATTAGCAGCGGCATAAGTCACAACCTTGGCTTTAAGGCTGACTGAGGTGGTTGTCGAATCAGGCATAAGCTTTGCTGCTGATATCGAAATATCGACAGCAAAGCTTGGCACAGCGCACCATATTAGAAGCAGTATTATGAAAATGCCGATTTTCCTGCAATTTACAAGACAATCCATTTCTATGAATCTCTTTCTTCCACGAAGCGCCGTATCATAAGGCAATTTCAAGCATTCATACATAGAGTATATCACGCGATTTCCTGTTTGTGTATGCTAGTTGAAACATGTCTAGCCAGTGCAATAAAATAATCGGGGTGGACAGCCTAAACTCCCCACCCCGTTTCATGCTTTCTAAATCAAAGCCTAAGCGTTCTCGTTGACGCAGACCGATCTCGGGTCCATGAACTGGTTCAGGTAGTCATACCCGCCTGCCTTGGAACCCACGCCGGACAATTTGAATCCGCCAAAAGGCTGGCGCGACACGACAGCGCCGGTGATCTTGCGGTTGACATACAGGTTGCCCACGCGGAACTCGCGAATGACGCGCTCAACGGTTTCTTTGTTATTAGAGATGATGCCGCCGGTCAGAGCGTAGTCTGTGCCATTTGCAACCTCTATGGCCTCGTCGATATCCTTCACTTTGATAATTGCAACGACAGGCCCAAAGATTTCTTCGTTAGCAATAACAGCATCGGGCTTGATATCAGCAATAATGGTCGGGCTGATGAAGAAGCCGTCACCAAGGTGGGTAACGTCACGCTCGAAGACGCAGCGACCTTCCTTTTTGCCGATCTCGATATAGTTCTTGATGCTCTTGTAAGCGTTCTTATCAATTACCGGGCCGTTGTAAATGTTAAGGTCTTCGGTGAAACCGATGGTCAGCTTCTCGGCGCACGCAACCATTTTCTCCACGAACTCATCATAAACATCCTCAAGCACGATAACTCTGGAACCCGCGGAGCACTTCTGACCCTGGAAACCAAAAGCAGAAATGGTCGCGCTCTGGGCTGCGAGGTCGATATCGGCTTCCTTGTCCACGATCATGCCGTTCTTTCCACCCATTTCAGAAATCACTTTCTTCAGGTGGGCCTGACCTGGATTGACATTCGCGGCAAGCCTGTAGATTCGACAGCCGATTTCCTTGGAGCCGGTGAAGCCGATCATGTGAATATTAGGATGCTCAACGATATAATCGCCGATTTCACTACCTGGGCCGGGAATAAAGTTCAAAACGCCAGCCGGAAGACCCGCGCGCTGCATAATCTCAACAAACTTAGCTGCGATTATAGGCGACTGAGTTGCCGGTTTAAGCAAAACGGTATTGCCGGTGACGATTGCGCCGACGGCCATACCAAGCGTGATAGCCCACGGGAAGTTCCACGGGGAAATAATTACCGCCACACCCTTAGACTCATAAAAATGATAGTTGGTCTCGCCGGCAGCATGGCCCAAACGCGTGGGTGTGCCAAGCCGAATCATCTCCTGCGCATAGAAACGCAGGAAGTCGATACCTTCGCAGACGTCGATATCAGCCTCTCTCCAGTTCTTTCCTACTTCATAAACCATAAGAGCAGAAAGCTCATCGCGATCCTGCTCAGCTAGATCGGCGGCTTTCATGAGATACTCAGCGCGCTTCTCGGGCGCGGTTGCGCGCCATCCGGGAAGGGCCTTGTTCGCAGCAATGATAGCCATCTCGGCTTCTGCTTTGCCAGCGCATCCCACGCGTCCGACAACTTCAGTGGGCCTCGCAGGATTGGTGGATGTGATTTCCTTTGCTGTGATAACATCCTTGCCATCGATGAAAAGCGGATAGAAAGTGTTAAACTCGGCCTTTACCTTGACGAGCGCCTTTTCCATAAGCTCCACGAGCTCAGGCTTGGAGTAATCGCGCTCAGTTACATTCTGAAACGGCGGAAGAGGTGACTCAATTGAGTGCATTAGTGACTCCTTTCAGGTTGTGCGCAACAGCCGTGACCAGCAATTAACCAGCCACCACCTAAAGTATACATTAGCAGCCCACGTTTTACAAGGAATTTGGGGGAGTCGTTTCAGGGCTTACTTTCGCAATGGCAGCAGATGCGAAATCAATTCAGCATGACAAAATATCGAAGGCTGGGGAGGGCGAAGCTCCCGCTGAGCCGGGTATGGCGTAGGGCGTTTCGGGATTTTTGAATCGCTGACGCGCTGAACTTTAAGATTTCGCTGAAGGGAAGGGCTCGTCTCCCTCATTCCCTTCAGCGGCCTCATCCCAATTCTGCGCCTCAGCGATTCTAAGAACTACGACGTCTAAAACTGACAAGTCCTGCTAATCCGCCAAGCAAAGCAATAATTGATGACGGCTCAGGGACTTGGGAAACGCGAAACCCGATAACGGAGGCCTCGTAATTCGGGTAGGAGGGGTAGTAGCGGGAGGACGACTGGAGGGGGCTGATGTAGTTGCCGCCGAACGAACCGCCCCGCAGGCCGCGAAAAGCGTAATTCGCATCCTGGTATGGAATAGCCTCGTTCCACTCCCAGACGTTGCCCATCATGTCTTTTGTGCCATTTTGCTCCAAAGCGCCGTTGGTTGTTCCGTCCCAAGTAGAATCAACAGAAACCACGTTGTAATAGTTAGAATCTGTTCCAGCAACAGGCGCAACGCTTGTGCCATTAGCATATAGAGAATAAGTGCCATTGCCCTTGTAATACGCCGCTTTATACCACTCATCTTCACTTGTCACTGCCCAAGTCGCTCCGGTGTTGCGCTGGATAGTGCGGCCATCCGAGCCTTTATAGTTGTTGAGAGTGTAAGCCCCGGTCTCAGTGGAGCCAGTTCCCTGGCCGTTGCCAAGCCAGTTGGTGAAACGGCAAGCACCCCAATAGTCTACGAAGTTTACAGGCCTGTTAGCATAGGCACTATCCACTGTGTAGCTGTAGCTTCCGGCACTGCCGGTCCGCTTGATGTTGCAGCCGTACGAGCTATTGACTGTGTCCATGAAGATACTGTAGAGTCCGTGGCTGTCGGATACATTTGCTTTGGCATTCAGAAACGCCGTGTACTGCCCAGCAGTCACTTCATACTTGCCGATGTTGTAATTGTAGTTTACGGAGCCGTAGCCAGTGGTACCATCATTCTGCATCACGCGGGTGTCCGCCACGTTCCCTGCGTTGCCTATAGCAACGGTTTCGATGGTGATGTTCGCTTGAGCTATTCCGCCCAAGCCCAGCAGCGCGATTGCTGCCGTACAAAGCAGTGTTTTATTCATTTATTCTACCTTCCATTTTTATGTTGTGGCTTTAGCGGCGTCTATTGCCCGCTTGTTATCCTGTGTCTCTAGCATTCTACCGTAATATAGCACATTATGCGGATTTGTCAACAGACATTTTGAAATATTTTACAAATACTGGTAATTACAATGGGTTATTTCTTGTTTTCTCACAAAGAGCGTACTGTTACGCTGACTAAGAAGCGCTTTCAGAACCAATAAAATGATATCCGCAGCCAGGTTTCAGCTCGTCAGTGGATTCCGGGTACTGTTTGCATTGGACCGGTTTTGATTCCTGGAGTGTGCAGTGAAATCCACCCCCGCCGATGTCCGTAAGGCTCGTGCAAAGATAAGGAATCGAGACCCAGCAGTAGCCCTCAACAGCCTCGTCAGGAACTACCAGGATTTCAGGGTCGCGAGCGCGAATCCATTGCATTGTATCATCGTCTGCATTTACACACAGCCAACCCAATCGCCTGCAGCATTCACCGCACTGCCTGCACTCACCCACCCGAACCGTATTAGACAAAACAAAAACCGCCAGGAAGTAACAACGCGACGTCAAGGCGACCGCAGTGATGTTCGGGCGCAATCTCTGATGCGACCGCTGCCAGGAACTATCTCAAGTATACCACATAAATATAATTGACAACGCCCGCCAGCCAACGTATCATTACGGTGGATTATCAAACGATCAAATGAGGGTTTGCCATGACTTATAGACGTTACTTTGCTTTATGCGCTCTATTTTTTGCGGCCATGCTCTTGTCAATCGCCGCACCTGCCCAGGACTCCACATCGCAAACCTACGTGATGTCTACAATGATTAAAACGGCAGATTGGCAACTTGCGCAAATGAATGGCAAAGCGCCAATAGGCTGGGAGCATGCCGCATTCTATGCCGGTGTAATGGCGTTTAGCCGTTTATCTGCTGACACAAAATACACCGATGCCATTCGTAAGTTGGCAGAAAAGAACCATTGGATGCTTGGTAACCGTCCTTTTCATGCAGATGATCACTGCATCGGTCAAACGTATCTGGACTTTTATGATCTCAAGAATGACGACACCTTCATCGCTCCAACCAAAACCGGAATGGACGAACTCATAAAACAACTCGCATCAGAAGACAAACTAACCTGGAACTGGTGCGATGCATTATTCATGGCCCCCGCAACTCTAGCGCACCTATCTGTAGTAACTCGTAACATAAAATATCTGGACGCTATGGATAAAGAATGGTGGAAGACCACAAAGGCGCTCTATGATATAGATGATCATCTCTTCTACAGAGATGATCGTTTCCTAACTCAGAGAACATCCAATGGCAAGAAAGTCTTCTGGTCTCGAGGCAATGGCTGGGTTCTCGCGGGTCTGGCGCGCGTGCTGCAATATATGCCGAAAGACTACCCTACGCGCGCACGCTATCTCGAACAATATCAAGAAATGGTCTCGAAGGTAATAGCCCTACAGCCGAAAGACGGCCTGTGGCGTCCAAGCCTCCTGGATCCGCAAGAGATAAAGACAGGCGAGACCAGCGGCACGGGATTCTTCTGCTACGCCATAGCATGGGGAATCAACGATGGCATTTTAGATGCTAGGACATACCGCCCGGCGGTAGACACAGCATGGAACGCATTGGTAAACAAAGTCGGTTCGGATGGCCGTCTTGGATATGTGCAGCCCGGCGGGGATAGGCCAGCACAATTCAAAACCGACAACACCGCGCCTTACGGAGTCGGTGCATTTCTCTTGGCAGGGAGTGAAGTATACAAATTATCTGAGTCAGCCAAGATAGCACAAGGCCCAGCAGACACATCCATTGAGCAAATCACCAGGCAATATAAGGCATATTATCTGGCGAAATCCAAACCCAACTTAAAGCAAGCCCTGGCTTACGCGTCCAGCATGCTCGAAGACGGTTCGTGGGCGAATGTCGACTATAACTCCAAGCAGCGAGCCGACTGGCCAACTGGAAACCACATCACCCGCCTATTAATCATGACCACAGCTCTCAGCGCGCCCGAATTGCGGGAGACAGAGCAGAATTTTCTTGAAGCATCCATTCATAAGGCGCTATCTTACTGGATGAAGCACGATTTCAAGTGCATCAACTGGTGGTACAACGAAATCGGCGGCCCTCAAAGAATCGGAACAATTGCGCTCTTGCTGGGAGACAAGCTTAGCAAAGAAGAATTTGATTATGTTACTGGCACAGTTATGAAACGCTCTAAAATAGGTATGACTGGTCAGAATAGAGTGTGGCTGGCCGGAAACACTCTCATCAACGGTCTGCTAAACAGGGATATAGATAGAGTGGCTCATGCCGCCTCAGTTATATTCTACGAAGTTGACGTGACCACAAGAGAGGGCATTCAGCCGGATTTCAGCTTCCACCAGCACGGCCCTCAGCTTCAGTTCGGCAATTATGGCCTCGCATTTGCAGATGAGCAGCTTAAATGGGCTACAATATTGAACGGCACAAAGCTCGCTCCATCGGCAAAGAAGCTCGATATCATGCGTAATTATCTGCTGCAAGGCCTGCAATGGGTGACCTGGCGTGGCACGATGGACATCAGTTCCTGCGGCAGACAGATATGTCTTGATTCACCCAAGGGCAAAGGTGAAGCCGTTTCTCATCGGGCAATTACTGCGCAATCTATAGACATAAGTCATTTGCAAGAATATACCGCCTGTGTCAAGCGCAACCAGCCTGGCGCCGATAACGACCTGATAGGAACCCGCTTCTTTTGGCGTTCAGATTATATGGTTGACCGCCGCAAAGACTTCTGCTTAACGCTAAAAATGTGTTCGAAGCGAGTCATCGGCGCTGAGTCCATAAACTCAGAAAACCTCTCCGGCTACCATCTGGCAGACGGCGCAATGTACCTCTACCGAACTGGCGATGAATATGACGACGTGCTGCCAGTTTGGGATTGGCGCAAAATCCCCGGCGTAACATGCGCTCAAAAAGAAGGACGTATGCCATCGTTCAGGAGCTACACGCTGGATACGGATTTCGTGGGCGGAGCTGATGATGGCGCGAATGCTTGTGCGGTATTAGACTATCGCCGAGACGGTGTATCCGCCAAGAAAGCATGGTTCTTCATCGGAGATCAGGTGATATGCCTCGGCTGCGGCATCAAGGCCGCCAAGGAAGTTACTGCGCCCGTCACAACATCAATCAACCAGTGCCGCCTTCGAGGCGACGTTCGTATTAGCTTCAAAAACAAGACCGAGATTGCACAAACAGGCAGCCGGACTGATGATAATGCTAATTTTATAGAACACGATGGTATGCGCTATACATTCCTGCAACCCCAAAGAGTCACTCTTAGCAATCAAAAGCAAACAGGCAACTGGAGCAAAGTCCAGAAAACCGACTCGACACCGAAAGCCGATGTCACTCAGGATGTCTTCAGCCTATATATAGACCACGGCGCCAAACCCGATGCTGCAACCTACGCCTACAGCATTTCGCCAATTACAACTAAAGAACCCAAGCCTGAGATTCTTTCAAACACAGAGAAACTGCAAGCAGTCAGAGCTGGGAATATTGTCTCAGCAATATTATACGCACCTGGCAGCGTGGAATACGCGTCTGGTCAAAAGCTAGAACTAGATGCGCCCTGCGCTCTCTTATTGAATATGTTCGGCAAAAGACCAAGCATCACACTCTCCGATCCAACCCATGCTCTCAAGAGCATAATAATAACTCTGAACGGCTACCAACAAACCATAACTTTGCCAACCGGTGGCGGGGTTGGCCGATCCGTCACATTCTCCCCGAACGGAGGATTCTAATGAACCATAGAGATTATGTTCTCGCAGCCATAAACCATGAGCAAACAGATCGCGTGCCGTATGTTCTCGATTATGAGACAGAGCCTGCTGCTGAGCTTGATGCTTATTTAGGCTCATCGGATTGGCGCGGCAAGATACAGCAATTCATAGCCACCGCCGCATGGACAGACACTACAGTCGAAACGCCGATAGATAATATATATTACAAAGATGCTTTCGGAAGCCTATGGCGTGGGGACAGGCGTCCGTTTCACCTCGAAAAGCCCGCGTTCTCAGAGCCGTCTTTCGATGGAATTGAATGGCCAAATCCTGATACATTCGCTTTGCATCTCAGCGATGATATCGCACAAAAGACAGGGCCGAATTCCGAAGTTTTCAGCGTGATCTATAACGGCTGGGGTCTATTCGAAATGGCGTGGCGATTGCGCGGATTCGAGAACATGCTGATGGATTGCATCGCCGAAGAAGACTTTTTCGAGGAATTGCTTGATCGTCTAATGCATTTGCGCCTCGCGATGGTGCAGCAATACGAAGATATCTCGGCGGACGCAGTATTTTTTGGCGATGACTGGGGCGATCAACGAGGGGTTATTATCGGCCCAGAGCGATGGCGAAGGTTCATCAAGCCGAGATGGGCTAAGATTTACGACGCTGTTCACGCTCAAGGCAAGTATGTTATCAACCACTGCTGCGGAAGCGCCGTGGATATAATACCCGATATGATTGAAATAGGCCTGGATGTTTATGAAAGTGTGCAGCCCGAAGCATCTGGAATGAACCCATTCGAGCTCAAAAAGCAATTTGGAGATAAGCTGACATTCTGGGGCTGCCTCGGCAGCCAGAGCACAATTCAATTTGGAACCCCCAGGGAAATTGGCGAGCATATAGATAAGCTCTGTTCGGAGATGGGCAAGGGCGGAGGCTATATCCTTGCGCCGTCAAAATCAATGCAGCCCGGCACTCCGCCGGAGAACTTCGCGGCAGTTATCGACGCTTTCACAAAGCAGAATCTGTAGGTTTTCTAAAATGATGGGAGATCTAATGTTTCATGCATTCAGGTGCTTAGGTTCAATTATGCTCAGCGCTTTATTTGTGGCAATTCTGTTGGCAGTTTGCTCGGAAAGTCATGCATCTGATGCTGATCCGGCCAATCTGCCTAAACAGCGCGCGGGCGCCATCGGATATCCCAGCCGAGACCCTAACCTGGATGCGTTACCTGGCTTCGTTGAGCCTCCAGCAGGCTATGGCGAGGCGCCTTTCTATTGGTGGCTAGGGGATCCGCTGACAAAAGAACGCCTGGCGTGGCAACTTGAGCAATTCAAAGGAATGGGCATTTCCGGCTTGCAGATAAATTACGCCCACAGCGATCAGGGCGGCAACAGCTGGGGCCTCACCTACCCCAGCGACCCGCCGCTTTTCTCCAAAGAATGGTGGAATCTGGTCAAATGGTGGTCCGGCGAGTGCAAAAAGCAGGGCATTGCCATTAGTTTGAGTGATTACACGCTGGGAATTGCCGGCCAGGGATATTGGATGGATGAAATCCTCGCGCAAGATCCCAAGATGCGCGGCAGCAACCTTGAAATTAACATCAAACAGATAAAAGGCGGCGAAATCTACATCGCTGATCTGCCTGAAAATCTAATCGGCGCTGCGGCTTACAAGGTAATGGATGCAAAAATCGTTCCTGCGTCAGGAATTGATCTTCGGCCATTCATCATCGGGCGAAATCTCAAATGGGACGCGCCAGCAGGCGATTGGCAGGTAGCTGCGGCATTTTCGAGAGTAATCCAAAACTCCGTCGACCCAATAAATCCCAAAACCGGCCCTATGATTATAGAGAAGTTTTTCGGCAGGTTTGAAAAGAATCTGCCCGGAGAGGGCGGAAGAGGACTCAACTTCTTCTTCTCAGATGAGCTCAATTTCGGCATAGGCGGCAACTTATGGAGCGATCGCTTCGCGAGCGAATTCCAAAAACGCAAGGGCTATGATATCGTGCCGAAACTTGCCGCAATTTTTGAAGACATCGGCCCGGAAACTCCCAAAATAAGGCTGGATTACCGCGATGTTATGGTTGCGCTCAGCGAAGAAGCCTATTTTGAGCCGGTTTTCAGATGGCATTATGACCGCGGCATGATTTACGGCTGCGATCACGGCGGGAGAGGCACAGATGTAACCGAATTCGGCGATTACTTCCGCACCCAGCGCTGGATGACTGGCCCGGGCTGCGACCAGCCGCAATTATCCGCAGATATCGTCAAGAACAAAGTAGCAAGCTCCATCGCTCACCTTTACGAGCGGCCAAGAACCTGGCTTGAGGGTTATCACAGCAGCGGTTGGGGCGCCAGTTCGGCCCAAATCACGGACGCCACATTCAAAAACTTCGTAATGGGTCAAAATCTGCTTTCACTTCATGGCCTATATTACTCCACCCACGGCGGCTTCTGGGAATGGGCTCCGCCCTGCAATCATTTCCGAATGCCTTATTGGGCGCTTATGAAAGTTTGGATGAAAGCCATACGCCGCCTGAGCTATCTCATGAGCCAGGGCATCCACAGATGCGATGTTGCGATCATATATCCCGTTGCTTCTGTTGAAGCGGGAATGGACGGCGGCGCGGCAGTTGGCACGGCGTTCGATACCGGCCGCAGGCTCTACGAGCAGGGCATAGACTTCGATTATATGGACCACGAAAGTCTCGCACGCGCCAAGGTAATTGGTAATGAGCTTCAGGTCTCGGGCGAGGTCTATAAAGTATTGGTGATCCCCGCTATGAAAGCCGTGCGCGACTCGACTATAAAGAAAGCTCTGGAGTTCAAACGAGCTGGCGGTATCGTAATCGCCCTGGGTGCGCTCCCCGAAGCAAGCGACAGAGCTGGCCGAGATGACCCCGAGCTCAACGCTATAGTCAAAGAGACATTCGGCGAATCCGCAAGCATCTTTGACGACTTAATAAAGACCATCCAGACATCTATCAAGCGAGATTTCATATCGACTGAGCCGTGTTATGTAAATCACCGCAAGATAGGCAAGCGAGATGTATATATGGTGGTCGGTGCGAACAAGGGCAGCGAATATTTCTTCAATGCCAAGGGCAAAGTTGAACTCTGGGACCCCTGGACCGGCAATACGACTCCAATTTACCAAGCCAAAGCAATTGAACACGGCACGAAAATCGCTATGCCGCTGGGGCCAAACGAAGCACAGCTAATAGTCTTCACGCCCGGCGAAATGCTGCCAGATGTTTCAGAAACCAACATCGACGAAGTCGGTGGCGCATCTGAAACGATTGCCCTCGATGGCCTTTGGGAATTCGAGCTGAAGCCTACGCTCGATAACAGATTTGGTGATTTCCGCCTGCCGATTACAGATCAAATGATCGGCGCTGAAGCCAGGCGCTTTAGCTATTGGAGAGAAATTAGAGTTGCTCCAGGCCCCAATATCCTGAACGACCCAACCACACCATTGCCCGTCAAGACTTATGAATTAGCTTGCCAAACTTAACTTTATAGACCCATCGACAAAAGTATTAGTAGACGACAAAGCATATAACTGGGAACCTTACGAGTATGGCCTCAGGCAAGGCGTAGAAGGCGACCCCGGCCACGAGGGCTATCACGGCCTCAAGGAAAATATAAGCAGCGATTTCATCGCGCTCGGCAAGAGAAACTTCACTCAGACAGATTCGTTCTACTCAAACGAATCCGAAAACGCCGGCAGATATTACCTATGGACCGCTGTGCTTTCTGATAACGACATCCAAGCGAATATACTTATGGGCGGCATGCTACCATCAGCAGTATGGCTCAACAACAGAGAAATCAAAGATCTGAGCGGCGCTATAGCTGTTCCCAAGGGCGCTACCCCGTTGCTTTTGAGATACGAAGCAACCGGACGCGGCCACTTCATACTTCAATCAGGCGAAGATAAACCCGCGCCGCAGATGCCCCTGGCAATGAAATGGTATCAAAAGCCCGGCGTATTACAGTATGATCCCATGCCTGAGCTCGAAAAGCCGGTTGGTTGGTATAAGTTCACCTCACCGCCTGGTTTGAAGTCCATGACTATCTTTGCGCATGGCAGCATCCAAGCGTGGGTAAATCATAAACTGATGACCATAGATCGCAAGACTCGTCGCGCTGATGGCGCTTGGAAATATGTTGCAACCGTAAAGGAAAGCATCTCTGAACCGGCGCGAATCACGCTACGCATCGAACAAGATCATGGTTTCTATGGAGGCGCGGCAATACCCGATCCAATTGCTTTCAACTGCGCGCCTGGCCTTATTCCTTTAGGTGACTGGTGCAATCAGGGCCTTGAATGCTATTCCGGCGGCGCATGGTATCGAAGATCAGTTACGCTATCACCAGAGCAAGCAAAACAGCGCATTATGCTGAATCCAGGCAATCTAACATCCTCGGCTGAAATTCACGTCAATGGCAAGCTGGCTGCCACCAAACTCGCGCCGCCCTGGAGCATCGACATATCGAAATATGTTAAAACTGGCAAGAACAAAATCGAAATATTGGTGTATAATACACTTGCCAACCATTATGTAACCATCCCAACCAGATATCGCGGCGATACTGCTTCGGGTTTGTTCGGACCGGTCAATATCGAGATCACGTCAAAGCCCAAATAAGCGCGAGGAGGCACAACCCATGAAGAGACGACCTGCGTTTTCATTAATAGAATTACTGGTAGTCATCGGCATAATCGCAATTTTAGCCGCGATTTTGTTTCCTATGCTGCTGAACGTCCGGGTCAAAGCAAGGCAAATACAGTGCGTCGCTAACCTCAAGCAGATCGGAACAGCAACCGCGCTTTATCTAAATGATAATAACGGCAGATTCCCACTGTGGAATTTTGGCGATCCGATGTCGGGTTGGTATGGCGCTGCCGTTGCGTATTCACGAAGCAAAGTCCTTGCTCAGTGTCCTGGGGTGAAAAAGAAGTCCAGCAAACCGAGTTACTGGAGGAATGTCTACACAGATCTGTGGTCCCCACAAAGCGGAGTAGCGCCTGCAGCCAGCAGCGACATGATATATCAAAAGTCCACGGTTTATTTAATGTGTGGTCCTGATGTTGACAACGGCATACACACCTACTGGGGCCCGCCTACAACCTGGGGCGGAGTTCCCAAAGCTGATGAAGAAGAAGCGGAACGGAGACACAACGGGGGCGCGAATGTCCTTTTCGTAGATTCGCATGTGTCACTGGTAATGAAGGGCGGTTTCATCTCAAACAGCGCAGCCGACGCTGCATCCGACCCTCTAAAAAACAACGCCGGCGCAAACACGTATGGACATCCTACAGCCCCATGGGACAAACGCAACGACGGTTCTCACCCCTGGTTCAGGAGCAACTAGTTTTCGGTTCAACACGCCTCAGAACCGCGTAAGAAGGCATGGTTCCATCCAATAAAATCGTGTCCTGATTATTGGCGCGCTCAAGAGGTTCGCCGTCAATATTGATAATTGGGTTTGGAAGCGTATAGGACGAAATTCCATCGGTCGTCAACATTTCCAGCGTTTCTCCCGAGCGAATGGTATTCTTGACAACACAAACCCGATGCCCGTCGTGCATTTGCTCGGTCGTATTCGCCATCATTATCGAGGTAGATTGATACTTGGCATCGTTGACAGCGTAATCTTGGGCAGTGATGTTGCCCTTCATAAACCCATGCGAAAACCCTCGGTTATTCACGCGGCCAAGCTGCTCCCATGCGTCTGCCTCACTAATGGGTTTGCCGTCTAAAATCGCTCTGTAAACCGAGACCGCCGCGGCAATATAATGAATATTCTTCATTCGGCCCTCAAGTTTGATCGAAGCGACCCCGGCCTCGGCCAAGCGTGGAACAAACTCAAAGAGCGCCAGATCTCGGCTATTGAAAAAATACAGCCCCCGTTCGTCTTCGAATACAGGAAAATGCTCCCCAGGGCGCTTCTCTTCTTCGAGCGTGTATTGCCAACGGCAAGGCTGCGTGCAATCTCCCCGATTCGCCATTCGACCCGTGAGATAATCGCTGATAGCGCACCTGCCCGAATACGAGAAACACACCGAGCCGTGAATAAAAACTTCCGTTTCAACACCCTCACCCTCAAGATTGCTCTGGATTTCCAGAATCTGCTCAAAAGAAAGTTCACGGGCCAAGTTTACACGTTTCGCGCCAAAATCTCTGTATGCAAGCACAGCCTGATGGCTTGTAGTATTTGCCTGCGTGCTGACATGAATTGGGGTCCTGAGTTTAAGATTACGAAGCTCGCGGATTACGCCCAGATCGGAAATTATAAAAGCATCAGACCCCATTTCATCGAGCGCAATGGCCGTGCGCATAAGCTCATCATATTCATTCGAAAACGGATAAATATTGAGGGTAACGTAGCCTTTGCGGCCATTTTTATGAAGATAACCAAGACCTTCGCGTGCGTCCGCAAGCGTAAAATTGCCCGCGAAACTTCTCAGCGAGAAATCAGTTATGCCAAAATATACCGCATCCGCGCCGTAAGCCACAGCCCATTTCAGTCTTTCGAGGTTACCCGCAGGAGCTAAAAGTTCGGGGATCATTTTGATGCCAACACCTGTGACGCTTCCAGACCAGCAACTTCGAGATATTTCTTAATCTGCAAAACCAACGGTTTTGCTATTTTCAATGCAGCAGAAACATCGTCCCTGGAAATTTCCTGGCAAGGCAGCTTAACTTCAGCCTCTGGTGTAGAGAATGGATATTCAGTATTCTTTTGAGCCATCAATCTCTTTATGCTTGGGTTGTCAGACGCAGCGCCAGGCGCCATATTGAGAATCTCTATGATCGGTTTTTTGTTTCTGCATATCGTATCCAGATGACTAGGGCGTCTGCGTTCATTAATACCATTTACTTCCATGACTTCCTTCATTGGATTATGTTTCCTAGGAATGGAGCCGTTTTCCTTCCACAACATGGCCTTTAGCGCCTTTTCAATGCCTTGCTGACAATGTGCATAAATGGCAGGGAAATATAGATCGGGTCGCAATCCTAACAGGCCACTATCCTTGCCGTCCTTGACAATATCATAAAGGAACACAGCCAGATTTGCATCCAATTGTGCTTGGTCGATAAATGCTCGCGCCCAGATAAGTCTCTTATCTGATGTCACTTCGTCAGCCCCTCAACAGACTCATCCCAGTTCGCGTCTTCTGGAAACAGGACTCTCTTATTCACAGACGAAGTAATCTCAGCAAGTATTGCGTCATCTCGTGAAGCAGCCTCTTTCAGTTCGGATGGACTAGTAATTGTAAGCCTCAAGCTGCCTTTAATAGGAAATTCTCTCGATGACGGAAAAAGATAAGTCTCAATTTTTCCAATTCCCGGGTCAGGAAAATCCTCATATACCTCAAACAAGCAAACATCACCCTGTTTGTTATCGACATCATACCAGCCAGCAAAAAGCAGGTTACCATTGCGAGTTACTTTTTTGTGCTCATCAACTAATCGGTTTACTATTCCATCCAAGTTCTTAATACGTGATGCCATAGGTTATATGCCTCCATTTCTCCAGACAAGGTATAGCTGTAACTGCATACAATTATACCTTGTTTCTAACCAAATTTTTCATCCAATCAAAATATGCAGTAAATCAATGTGCTCAAAGTCATTAACCCCATCGTTCACGGCCTGCGCCGCTCATTCGCCGACTTTCTCATCGAATGCGATCGGCATTATATAGCCGCTACTAAATCAGTGCGATAGCGGCTCAGCGAGCTCCAGTATATCAGCGCAGAGCTCAGATTTGCCGCTTGACACTATATCGAAATCGACAGTGACCATTTCACCACCCTTGATTCCTATCATCACACCTGTTTTACCTGTAATGATAGCATCCACAGCTGCCGCGCCAAAGCGAGTCCCCAGGAGCCTGTCGTAGCAACTTGGGCTGCCTCCGCGTTGGACGTGTCCCAGAACAGTCGAGCGTGGGTCATGGCCTGCTTCGGTGATGTATTCCATCAAAATCTGAGTAATGCTCTTATCAGGGGTCGACGCGCCCTCGGCAGCAATGATTATGAAATGCGGTTTTCCTCTCAGAAACGCCGATTTCACTTCCTGCATGATCATATCTTTGTCGAGGATTGTGCGAGGCAGCACAACCAATTCAGCCCCGCCGGCAATTCCCGCCATCAAGGCAAGATAACCATGTGCGCGGCCCATTACTTCAATAATAAAGGCTCGCTGGTGAGCGCTGGCGGTGTCCTTTATCTTGTCCATTGCATCCAATATGGTATTGAGCGCGGTATCCACGCCAATCGCCATCTCAGTTTTGGGTATATCGTTATCAATCGAAGCCGGAATCCCAACCACAGGGAACCCGAGCTTATGCAAGGCATTCGCGCCTCTGAGGGAGCCGTCGCCACCGATAACAACCAGACCTCCTATCCCCCACCCATTGAGCACTTCAAGAGCCTTCTTCTGGCCCTCTTCTTCCAAAAACTCTTTACAGCGCGCGCTCATGAGGATGGTTCCGCCCTGGCGAATAATGCCGCCAACCGATCTGGAATCGAGCTCAATTATATCATTACTCATCAGCCCGGCATACCCGCGCCGAACGCCGTATACCTCAGCGCCCGCTGCAATTCCATACCTGGTAACAGCCCGCACACAAGCATTCATCCCCGGCGCATCACCGCCGCTGGTAAGAACGGCTATTCGTTTCATATAAACCCCCAAATCAATATTTATCGCGAAAGGCCGAAAACGCGAAATGGATAAAGTCAATCAGCTCTATATTTTACCATGCGAAGCCCAAGCATAGAAGGGGTAAGTTGCAGCTTATGTCTATGCAAAGCGAATTTGACCCCTGTTAACTGCAAAGGGAAAATGTCCCCATGCAGAAAGAGGTTATAAAGATAAATCAGAAGGAAGCAACTCGTTATGATGTTCTTCGTCGTGTTTTGGATGGCGTAGTTTCTCTTG
>JAPLCU010000075.1 GCA_026392045.1 Armatimonadota bacterium | reverse complement strand
CCCCCAACCCCCAACCCCTCTCCTTCCCTCCGGCTCTTCCCTTCCAGGCTCTCCGCTCCCCAATGGCATCTACGTCGCCCACGCTCCTCTTCGCTCCGGGTATAAGCTCAATGACGCCCGCCTGATGGTTATCACGGATTCTGAGATATTCGGCGCGCAGAGGCTCCACCGCGCCAGAAAAATCTCGCATGAGGGCGTGCCCATCGCAAGCGTGCTGGACCTCAAAGAGGGCGATTATGTGGTGCATATTAACCATGGCATCGGCTTTTACCGCGGGATTCACAAGCTCACAACCAACGGCGTCGAGCGCGAATATCTATTGCTGGAATACGCTCACAACGACAAGCTTTATGTGCCCTCTGATCAGATCGACCGTGTGCAGCGCTACATCGGCGGCGAGGGAAATGCGCCCACGGTTCACCGTTTGGGAGGCAGCGAATGGCAGCGAACCACGAGCAAGGTCAAAAAGGCTGTGCAGGAGATGGCAAAGGAACTTGTTGAGCTCTACGCCTCACGGCAGGCGCTCGATGGCTACGCCTGCGGGCCGGATACCCCCTGGCAGGAAGAAATGGAATCGGCGTTTATGTATCGCGAGACTCCCGACCAACTCGCCGCGATCCACGATGTCAAACGCGATCTCCAAGAGCAAAAAGCCATGGACAGGCTCATCTGCGGCGATGTTGGCTACGGCAAGACCGAGGTCGCGATCCGCGCGGCGTTCAAGGTGGTAAGCGAGGGCCGTCAGGTGGCCGTGCTCACCCCGACGACCGTCCTTACACAGCAGCATTTCAACACATTCACCGAACGCCTCGCGGCGTTTCCGATCAAGGTCGACATGCTCTCGCGCTTCAGGACGAAAAAAGAGCAGAAAGAGACCATCGAGGGCATAAAATTCGGCGCAGTGGATATAGTTATCGGCACTCACAGATTGCTCAGCAAGGACGTTGAATTCCATAACCTCGGCCTGATCATTGTGGACGAGGAGCATCGGTTCGGCGTTCGCCACAAAGAGAAGCTCAAGCAGCTCAAAAAAACAGTCGACGCGCTCACAATGACCGCCACCCCAATCCCGCGCACGCTGCACATGTCGCTTGCGGGGATTCGCGACATGAGCATAATCGACGATCCGCCCGAGGGCCGAATGCCTATCAAAACAATGGTGCGCGAGGCTGAATCGAGCACCGTGCGCGATGCCATCATTCGTGAGCTGGATCGCGGCGGGCAGATGTTTTTCGTGCATAATAGAGTAGATAACATCGGGCACGTAGCGGAACAAATCCAGCAGCTTGTGCCGTATGCGCGTATCGATATCGGCCACGGTCAGATGCCAGAAGGTGAGCTTGAGCGGGTAATGATGGATTTCTACGATCACAAGTTCGATGTCCTTCTCTGCACCACAATTGTCGAAAGCGGGCTGGACATCCCGAACGCGAACACGATCATCATAAACGAGGCGGACAAAATGGGCCTCGCGCAGCTCTATCAGCTCAGAGGGCGAGTGGGGCGGTCGAACAGGCAAGCTTATGCGCTTTTGCTCTACAAGCCGGATAAGGTTTTGAGTGAGGTCGCCGAAAAGCGTCTGGCAGCGATCCGCGAGTTCACCGGCCTGGGCAGCGGATATAGAATCGCTCTCAGAGACCTCGAAATAAGAGGCGCGGGCAACCTTCTGGGCGCTGAGCAGAGCGGATCGATGGCTGCGGTCGGCTTCGACCTCTACTGCCAGCTCCTTTCGCGCGCGGTTGCCGAGTTCAAAGGCGAAGAAATCGACGATACTCAGCTCCCGCCGGTGGATTTGCCTGTGGATGCATACATCCCTGACGGATACATGCCCACTGAGGCGCACAGAATATTATTCTACAAGAAAATGGCTGCGGTTAAGAGCGTGGAGAATGTGCAGGCGGTGCAGGACGAGCTCGAAGACCGTTTCGGCGACCCTCCGAAGACCGTCTGGAACATGCTCGCGATAATAAGACTGCGGCTGCGCTGTCATGAGATGGGCATCGCCAGCATAAGCGCTTTCAAAAAGCAGGTGCAAGTCCGCTTCGGCACAGGAGTTCGCCTCCCCCAACCCATCTGCCGCGACCTGATGAAAACCCACCGCAGGCACTGGTTTGATATAGACAAACTCTCTATAAATCCAACCCAGCTCTCGCGCATAATTTCAGAGACGGAGGACATGCTGGATGTGCTGGAGAATGCTTTTAGGAAAGCGAAAGACATGTATGCGAGGGGTTATTTTCAATCGTAGATGGTTGGGAAGGGACTCGCCGCCTACGCGCGAGTTCTGAATTATGAGTTCTGAATTATGAATGAGGGGATTTGCGCACCTGTCATTCCCGCGCAGGCGGGAATCCACATTCCCTTCTATTCCTTGTAAGCTGTTCCATATTAGCTCAACGTCGTGTTTCGGGATTTCCGGGTTGGGTTGTATCTTTCGATTATAGCCTAATAGATTTTGCTCCGACCCTCAAATAACGACAGAACAAATCTAAAACTCTGATTTTATGGCCGTTACACGCAACATAGCTCAAACGTGTAACAAGGTGGTGCCTGTCCATATTGTGCTTAATCATAATATGTAAAACGTCGATATTCAATTCCGGTTGGTACGCCGTCATGCACCCGTGTTTTCTTTACCCAGTTGTTGTGAGTGTCATAGACGTATTCGTAATTGTCTGAATGAAGGTCTTTAGGGCCTTCAATTGAATATATTTCGGTAGATACGTTCCCATCGGAGTCATAGTTCGTCTTATCGATCCATCCCGGGGATGACATTGTCAGGCTAACCGCTTTTCCGTTCGCATCATATGCATAGGTCCAAGTATCCTCTAATGATCCGTCTGCCGCATAACTTTCATTCTTGACAGGTCGACCGGAAAGATCGAACGTGACGAGGTTTGTGCCTGATACTTTACCCGGCTTGTCGGAATAAAATAATAATTCCTTGATGGTGCGCTTAACCGTGTTGTAGAATAATTTCTTCTCGAGGCTAATACCGCATTTCACCATCTTCAAACTTCCATCGGTATCATAAATATACGTATGCACCGATGATGTTTGCTTATTATTGTAGTTATCGTTCCATGTCTCATCTAGTTTGTTTCCGTGTTTATTATATCTGGATGAGGTTTTACCTGTTAAGAAACCTTTTCTGTCGTATGTTTCATCTTCAAGGTGATTGCCCCGACTGTCATGCGTAATTCGACCAATCCACGAAATCTCCCCTTTCTTGTTGTAGCTAATATGTTCTATCTGGTTACCCGGAACATCATAGGTATTCTTCCGCAGCAAAATAACCGAACCATTGTCCGTATGGGACAATTCGACTGTTCTAACCAAGCCGAATATATTTTCCTCATTACGATCTAGTCCTCTGCTACTTACGGGATATGTGCCATATTTTGAGAGTTCTGCACGCGTTACATTTGCGGCGTAACTTATGGAACAAATCACACAAAGCATCAGTGATGATGCAGCAAAACACAGCAATTGTCTGCAATAATAAGTTTTCATACAACCTCCCGTGATTCTATATTGGATTGGTTTGAAGTCTGCTAAAGATCATAGTGCTGCGCTTTTGTAAACCACTTTGATAGTCCACTTGTATTATAGTAAGATCCAGGAGCAACGGTACCGGGCGTGGTGCGTGCGCGCTGTCCCAATGAGCCTTTTGCATGAAGTCGTATTGTCCATCCAAGCCTTTCCATAATTATGCGCACAATAACTCCAATAGCCTGCCGCCCACGTCGTGTAGTATGCGCATCATTGTTAGCAAGAAATGACTTGAACGCCGGATCATTCTCAAGTTCAATTATCACCCCTGCTAGTGCGGGTCTAAGATGATGTGTTTCGGAATCTTCCATCCTTTGTTGGCGTACAGGATCATTGAAGAAGTTTAACCAACTCTGAAAGTTAATTCGACTTTCTTTTACGACATCTGCGAATTTGGCACCTTGTGTGTCATTGAGGAAGTCATTGACGGTTATACTTACTGGCATATTGACTTTCGATCTCCTGCTTAGTTGTATTGTGCACCTCTATATTATGCACCTCTATATTGTAGTTGTCTAAACGCAGTCTGTCAATAGTTTCAGGACAAATATGCCTATCTTTGGTTTTGGAACCCCTGAACTACATCCCAGGCGAAGGTTCCGCAGCGCCGCCGGTATCTGCCGGAGCCGTGTCCGGTGGAGTTACGACTGGATTTGGAACAGGCGCGACATCCAGCTTAGCCGCTGCCTCGGCTTCTTTTTTTGCCTGATCTATGAATAGCTCAGCGTTTTGTTTTGCCTTTTTATCGTTGGATTCCAAATACTCCAGCAAGCTCGCAGAAGCTTGCGCCAGCAGGCCGCAGGCGAGGCTTCGGCGCAGAGCCGCAGGCTGCCTTGAGGCGGGTTTGCTGAGCGAGTCCAGAAACTTCGTAAGCATTTCCAACCTTATTCCGAGGCCGTTTACTGAAGAGTAATAACTCTCGCGGGTGATAATTTTCTTGGAGAAATTGGCTGAATCATCTTCCAACTGATTAAGCAGCGTCACAAAAGACCGGTCGAATGACTTGCGGAACATTTCATAGCGCTTTGCAACTGTTTCCACCGGAGGATTTGGCTGCGCGGCCTTGAGCTGCTCGATAGCCTTGCGGGCCTCTCCAAAGAGCGACATTGATGCGTTCACAGCCGCAAGCCGCTCGTAACTGCGCCAGTCGGCTGGGTAAATGGCGGCGGCTTCGGTGTATGCGAGCGCCGCTTCGTCCGGTTTTCCCTGATTCCAGAACCCATCGCCTTCGCGCAGCTTATCTTCCGCCATCGCTGCGGGCTTTTTCGGTCTTTTGACGGGGATGGTGACTGGCGGATGAATTGAGACCGGAGGAGTTTTCACAATTTTTGGTTCTTTTGTCGCGGGTGGGGTGGTTTGCGCGATGCCTGATTCCATCTTCGCAATATTTGCCCTGGAAGCGTCGATAAGAGTTTTATCTATACCAATTTTCTCGGCGCGGTCCAGTTCGCTTTTCGCCTGTTCGTATAAGCCCTTGCGCCCGTAGGCTTCTGCCAGCTTCACGCGCAGCGAGCCATTGGTGGGGTCGGCGCTAACAGCATGCTCAAACTGCTGAATCGCTTGCGCCAGGTTTCCTTCGCTCATTGATTTCTCTGCCTGTGAGGTATAGTCTGAGGCGTTTGGCGCTGTGGTTGCAGGCAACTGCTGGGATTCCACAGCCATGGAAGTTTCGCCGGTTATAGCGCTTTCATCCTGCGGCTTGATCTTGGCGAAAGCCTGCTTGCTCAGCTCAATTACAGCTGCGCTTACAGCGCTCTGCATTGCATTGTCTATTTCTATAGCGCTGCTGCCGGTTATCATTGAGGATTTGGCGGATTCCCATTGACCCGGTTTGCCTTCTATGCGCGTAAGCCATATTTTGACCTGTAAGAAATTGACCTTTTTCTTGGATTTTTCGTCCTCACCGACTTTTATCCCCTTCGGAGGAGGAGGCATTGCGCCTTCGATGAGGTTTCTTGGCTCTTTTTCTATGGATATTTCAGCGCCCGCTGCGTAAGCGTAACCCAGGGCTTTTGCAACTTCGACCCGCTGCTCCCTGGTTGAGTAGCTGGCGAGGCTTTCCAGGGTGAGCGCCTTTTCCAATATGGCGCGGAGCACGGTCGGAGACTCGCGATTTATCACTGTTGCTTCTACACGGCGAGTTTCCCGAAAATAGGTCTTAACGGCTTTAGTGGCGGATGCGGCAAGTTCTTTGGATATGCCTTCATTTACGACTGCGTCGAAAACCAATATTTCCGGCATAGCGCTTTCGGCCGCCATGCAAGGCGCAGCCAAAGTAAAGCCCAGCACGCAGGCGAACAGCGCCACGAAACTCCCGCCGAGATTTATGCCTTTATGACCAATGGTATTAGAAAAAACTATTCTCATTGATTCTCCGTAGACCGCCAAACTTGAATACATTTGTTTGCATTTTCCAGACCGAGTTGCGCGGAGGTTGTGTTTCGACCCGCATTTAGATCCGCCTGAAATAGCGCCGCAGCCTGCTGCGCGGAGTTTATAGCCTCGGAATACCGACCCTGATTGTTCAATATGATAGCCTGTGCAAGCAGATTTGATCCGCTCGGCTGGTCGGAAGTGATTTCCGGCGGCGGCTCGGAAGCAGGTTTTGGTGTAGGCGCGCTTTCTCCGATTTTCACCGTTCTCGGCTGAGCCGGTTTGCTTTTCTCAGTAACTAAGATAAGCTCAGGATTCATGTTCGGCAGCTTGATCGGTTCCACAGACTGCGCGGGTTTCGGTGTTTCCATCGGCTGAGGCGCAGGAACAGGCGTCGCCGGAGCAGTGGGATACCTGTAAACTTGGATTTCTGAACCAGAGTCGGCAAGACCCGTAGGCTGCGTGGAATTGGGAACCGTAGTCTGGATGCCGCTGGCCGACCGTGCGGGTTTAGCTGAGACAATATCAGCGTTATTCTTGGCGCTGCGCAATATTAGCGTGGAGCCAAGTATGATTATTACGATAAACGCTCCCACGGATGCGAGCGCCGGAGCCGGAATGCTCAGAAGAAATGCCTTTATCCGGGCTTTAATTGCCAACGCGCGCGCGGGTCGGTTGGGTAGATGGGATGCGGAAGGCTGCGGCGCGGCGCCCCCCGCAAGCTTCATGCAAACCCCAATAAGCTTTTCCCGGTCGGCGGCGCTTCGGGGATTAAGCTCGATTATCTGCTCATATTGCGCGGCCGCAAGCTGCAAAAAGTCCTGCGCCTCTTGCAGATAGCCCGCTGCGGTCTCGATTTCCGCCTTGCGCTCATAGATAAGCGCGAGTATGGAATGTGCCGATGCGCTTTCCGGATTACGTTCGATAATCTTTCCGATGCACTCCGCAGCGGTTTCCAAATCGCCATCGTCATAGAGCTTCATAATGCTGAACAGCTCTTCGCCAAGCTCCAAGTCATCCAGATGGCTGGCAGCATGCGCAAGATGATGCTCGGCCTGCTCTTTGGGCCAATTGATTTTCTTGCCGCATTCCCGGCAGAATCTATTGGTCTTTCCGTTTGTTATACCGCATTTAGGACATTTCATGGTTGGTCTCAGTTTTGCTTGCCAATGCGGGCGGATCAGAGATTCCGCCCGAACAAAATAATATGGGTTAGAATAATCCGGTCTGGTTCTTAGCCATAAAAGAGCGACCGAGGTGTTCGTATGCTAGTCTGGTAGCCACGCGCCCGCGAGGCGTTCTATTGAGAAAGCCGATTTGAATGAGATACGGTTCTTGTGCGTCCTCTATGGTATCGCGCTCCTCGCCGATTGCAGCGGCGATTGTCTCTATGCCCACCGGGCCGCCGTCGAATTTCTCTATAATAATTCGCAGCAAACGTCTATCGGCTTCATCTAGGCCGTTTTCGTCTATTTCCAGCATAGAAAGGCCATCAACAGCCACATTTTTGTCTATGATGCCGTCCGCTTTCACCTCTGCAAAATCTCTAACTCTTCTGAGCACTCGATTCGCAATTCTGGGTGTGCCCCGCGAGCGTCCGGCGATTTCATAAGCGCCTTCATCAGTGATTCCTATTCCCATGATGGCCGCCGAGCGGATGACGATTGTTTTGAGATGATCGACATTGTAAAAATCGAAGTTATGCACAATTCCGAACCGCGTTCTCAGCGGGGAGGTGATAAGTCCCGTGCGGGTTGTGGCGCCAACCAGCGTGAACCTGGGCAAATCGAGCTTTAGCGTGCGAGCGCTCGGCCCCTTGCCTATAATAAGGTCAAGCTGATAATCTTCCATCGCCGGGTAAAGAATTTCTTCAACCGCGCGGTTGAGCCTGTGAATTTCGTCTATGAACAGCACGCTGTCCGGCTCGATATTGGTGAGAATAGCGGCGAGATCGCCAGGACGCTCGATTGCCGGGCCCGATGTGCTTCTGATAGGCACATCCATCTCATTCGCCACGATATACGCGAGCGTGGTCTTGCCGAGGCCGGGAGGGCCGTAAAGCAGAACGTGATCCAAAGCCTCCCCTCGCATTTTCGCGGCTTGAATGAACACGCTCAGGCTCTCCTTGATCTTGGCGTGCCCGATAAACTCGCTCAGCCTGCGCGGCCTCAGCGAGTATTCAATCACGTCTTCTTTATTAAACTCGGGCGACACAAGCCGCTCTTCGGTGGTCATTTGGCTTTCAGCCATCAGCTTTCAGCTACTGGCTATCCCCTTGACAGATATTTTAGCGCAGCTCTTACAATGTTGCCGGTGTCACGCTTGTCTTTTATGGCGTGCTGAGCCTCTTCGGCGGCTTTTTGAGCGTCGTTTCTATTGTAACCCAGCGCTACTAAGCCTTCAATAGCGTCGTTGATGGTGCGCTGGTCTTCATTCAAAGGTCTCTTTACGGCCCGCGCCCAAACTAACGTGGTCATCTTATCTTTCAATTCCAATACGATTCGCTGAGCAGTTTTCGTGCCCACGCCCCCAACGCGGTTCAATTCCTGGTAATGTTCACCCGAAATTGCTCCCACTACTTGTTCGACTGCCAAAACCGACAAAATGTTCAGCGCTACTTTGGGTCCAACCCCGCTCACGGTCAATAATAGTTCAAAAAGACTTTGCTGAGCCTCTTCCAGGAAGCCGTAGAGGGTGAAAGAGTCCTCTTTGACAATGGTGCATATCAGGAGCTTGACTTCGTCCCCGATCGCAGGAAGTTGTGAGATAATGGCGAGCGGGAGGTGCACTTTGTAACCAACGCCATGAACATCGATCACAACGTAATCAGATTCTATCCTCGCCAACTCGCCGTGTAGATGAGCAATCATTTTTTAGTCCATAGTCAACAGTCAGCAGTCGACAGTCTATTACAGTTCCATATCTTACAGTAACTCTGTAAGCTGTGGATTATTTTGACTGCCAACTAATAGATAACTTTGTTCAGCGGATACTCGACGATACCCGATGCGCCTGCTCTGACGAGCTTGGGAATAAGTTCGCGCACGGTCTTTTCTTCAACAATAATCTCAGCCGCAACCCAGCCTTCATCGGCGAGCGGGGAGATGGTCGGGTTTTTGAGCGCCGGAAGCTCCGAAAGAACACTCGCAAGCTGCTCGCGGGAGACGTTCATTTTCAGGCCGACCAGCCCATCAGCGGTGAGCGCGCCCTGAAGGAGCATGGCGATGTTTTCGATCTTTTTGCGCTTCCATTCGTCTTTCCAAGCCTGCTTATTCATGATCAGGCGGGTGGTGGAAACGAGCAGAGTGTCGATAATCTCCAAGCCATGGGCTTTGAGAGTGCTTCCGGTTTCGGCGCCTTCCACGATAGCATCCGCCAACTCAGGAACCTTGACCTCGGTCGCGCCCCAGGAGAACTCCACGACGCAGTTTACACCATGCCCCTCAAAGTAACGCTTGGTAACACCCACCAGCTCAGTTGCGACGCGCTTGCCTTCGAGGTCTTTAGGACTCTTTATGCCCGAATCTTTCGGCACAGCCAGCACCCAGCGGTAAGGCTTGGTCGTGGCCTTGGAATAAAGCAGTTCGCATACCTCATGCACATCCGCATTGCACTCGCACACATTATCATAGCCCGTAATGCCAGCGTCCAGTATTCCAGCCTCCACGTAGCGAGCAATTTCCTGAGCCCGCAGCAGAGTAGCCTCGATCTCAGAATCATCGCACGAGGGATGATAAGAACGCAAATTCACGCGAAAATCCCAACCGGCTTTCTTAAATAGCCCAAAGGTCGCCTCCTGCAGACTCCCCTTCGGCAACGCAATTTTCAGTATCAAAAGTCTCTACCTCTTTATTTATTGAACGTCAACATTATACCTTGAGGGAGGGCAATACGTCAAAAAAGGGGAATGGGAAGGGATTTAATCGCGAAAGGCCGAAAGTTGCGAAAACGCGAAAAGGGAGGAGAATTTTTTGGTAGAGGGTGGGAGGACGGATCAGAGACCCGTTATACAGCGCTGCGGGCGCATCGGAGATTTCGCCCGAACAACAGCTGTAGCGAATTGCTAACCAAGCATTTCTATGAAGCTTTCTATGCGGACTTTTGTTCTGGCGTCTAGTTTTGCGGGGGAGTCGCCTTCCAAGGTCAGGATGGGTGTTTTGATGTGTTTTCTTATGATCAGGTCTTGGATTTGCCTGAAGCAGAAGCTTTGGGTGTAGTGTATCAGGCCTGAAATGCCTCTTTGGTCTACTTCGCGGCTGATATCTTCTATTCGGGCGAAAATGTCGTAGGGGTAGGTGTATTTGGCGTATTGTTCGACCAAATCGTCGGTTTTGAAGGGCATCGCGAATTGGCGCTGAACTTCGTTGAACACCACGCTCACGCCCAGGCTTTCCAGATATGGGTAGAAATCGGTGAATATGGGAGGCACGCCCGCGTAGCCTATTTTCAGGCGCATCGGTTTCGGCTCTGAAGCTTCAGCTAGGGCGAGGCGAGCGTCAATTTCTGCTTCAAATTTGTCCGGATCGCCCATAAAATCGCTGCAATTTACCTGAAAATAGTGGTTTTCCAATGAGCTGACGGCGCCTGTTGTCCAGGTGAGTTCGTCCAGCCTGGCGACCTTGCGGCGAATCTTATCTAATCGAAATTTCCATTCGAGAGCAGCTTCCCAGGTGGTACCGAGGCGCTCGATAAGCTTATCTATATGAAGGCGAAGCACATCTCGGTCGCGGCCGTAGGGGAATGCGAATGGGATGATTTCCATGTCCAGCATTTGCAGCGTTTCCATCATAGCGTGCGTCTGCGAGCAGTCGCCTTCGACCACGCCGATCAGCGCGTCCAAATCTATTTTTTTCGCCACGGAATAGATACCTTTGATCCAACCGCAGGCGTTTCGGGGATAGCCCTCATACTCAGCATCAGCCACCAGCTCAGCCGCGTTTGGGGCCGTGATGAATATGTTGTTGAGGTCCACAGGCTCGCAGCCCGCCGCGTAGATCACTTCGACCGGTATTGTTGTTGTTATGCCAATTTTCATAGGTTTTCTTGTTTTGAATCGCGGATGGCGCGGAATTTTGAAGAATTTCGCGGAAATCTAGCGCCCAAAACGCTGTTCCCTTCCGCGACCTTCGTCTCCTCCGCGAAATCCGCGATTCAAAAGTGCGTTTCGGGATTTCCGCTGCGCTCAAATCCCGAAAAACCGTGGTCCCTTCCGGGCTTTCCACTTTCCACTTTCAGCTTTCCACTAATACTAAAGCGCTCCGATTAGCTTATGGCACTGCGGGATTACTCGCACATCCACCAGGCTTTCCAGCGCAAGGTCTTGCAGCTCGAACAGCAGACCACCGGGTATGGGTTCGCCGCCGGTCATTGGTTGGATGACTAGCGTTAGCCTTGGGTCAACGTCGGCAATCAGCTCTACGCATTTTGTCATTTCTTCGGCGGTTGTTTTGGCGCAGACCACGGTTTTCACGAACACTTCAGTGAATGATGCTGTTTCCAAGAATTTGGAATGCGCGTCCCAATCGGCTTCGAAACCCGTGGCGCTTTGGAGTTTGATGTCCATTGCGATAACATCGGTGAAACTCACTACTTTAGGCAGCGCTTCATATAAGGTGCCGTTGGTTTCCATATAGGTTGTGAGCTCAACATTGTGCATCTCGCGCATGACTTGAGCGAGGAAATCCGGCTGCAGCAGCGGTTCGCCGCCGGTCAGCGCCACCACCTCCGAGTCCAGCATTCGGCATGCTTTCACCAGTGTTTTGGAATCGATGGGGTTGGGAACATCTTCGAAGCAGGCTGTGCCGGGAGATGTTTCAACGCGGCAAATCTCTGGATTCAAGATGCGGGATTGAGCTGTATCGCAGTAGTGGCAGGTCAGATTGCAGCCTGCGAACCTGACGAACGTCTGGCGCTGCCCGCAATAGAGACCTTCGCCTTGAATGGACGCGAAAATCTCCTGCACCGAGCCTGTGAGTCGTTCTTCTATAAATATTTCATTCATCTTCGTAGTATGTGGCGCATGATGTCGGGGTCTCCCAAACACTTACGCTGTAAATCAGGGAGCATTCTCCCCGCACGCGCTCGTATATAAATCTGGCGATATTCTCAGCCGTGGGATTTTGTATCGAAAACTCCGGTAAATCGTTAATATACTGGTGGTCCATGTATTCGGCGGCATCGATGATTAGCTTCTTGATGTGGCGAAAATCCACCGCAATGCCGGAGTCTTGCAGTTGATGAGTACGATGTGAGCATGCTGAGCTACGTCGAAGTATGCGGCTGCGAAGTGACACCTAACTAGACTTGACCGCGCCCTTCGACGGAGCTCAGGATGCTAGATAATCTTGTTTTCTCACGAAGAGTGAGCTGTTACGTGCGAAGTGGGGAGCGGGATGAATCCAACACCCAACACCCAATACCCAGCATCTGATTTGACACCCTGCCGTTGTCACACCTATAATCTTGAATATATGGGAGCACGAAATAATATGATATCCTCTTCCGCGCGAAGAGCTGGAAATAGTGGGAAGCCCTCTCGGCTGCGGTCGTTTGTTAGAGGCTTGCAGGTATGCATTCTTCTTGGCGTGAGTGCATCTTGCGGCATTGCTATCGCGTTTTTTATCAGCTCGTCCAAAATGATTCCAGCCGACATGGCCACTTACGAGGCTCCCGAAGCCACGATTATTTATTCCTCTGATCTTAAAATACTCGGGCGTATATATCAGGAGAACCGCACCAACGTCCCTCTGAAAGATATCCCCAAGAACCTGCGCAATGCTACGGTCGCTATCGAGGACAGCCGTTTTTATACGCATTCCGGCATCGATCTTCACGGAATTGCGCGCGCTATTTGGAAAAACCTGCTCAGGCAGAGGCTTTCAGAAGGCGCCAGCACGATTACGCAGCAGTTGGCGCGAAATGTCTATTTGACCCGAGATAAATCCATCCAGCGTAAGGCGCAGGAAGTGATAATCGCGATTCTGATGGAGCGCAAGTTTACCAAAGACAAAATCCTTGAGCTCTACATGAACCAGATTTATTATGGCAGCGGTTCGTTTGGTGTGCAGGCAGCGGCCAGGGTTTATTTTGGCAAAGATGTAAATGAGCTCGATCTCTCGGAATCGGCGATGATTGCCGGTTTGCCCCAGAAGCCGTCCGGTAATTCCCCGCATGAAAACAAAGAAGCCGCCATTGATCGCAGAGATGTGGTTCTTAATAGAATGGCTGAGCTTGGTTATATCACACCTCAGCAGCGTGACGAAGCAAAGGCTGAAAAACTCGACATCATCCCGCGCGCCACGGGCCGCAATGTGTTTACGGCTCCTCATTTTGTGGATTATGTTATCAAGCAGCTCCGCGAGCGGGGCTATAGCGATGCCGCGCTTTATAAAGGGCTCAGGGTGTATACAACCCTCAACTACGATATGCAGAAAGCCGCAGAAAAGGCTTTGCGCGAAGGCGTGAGACGGCATGAAAGACAGCATCGGGTTACTGAAGGTTGTTTTGTGGCAATCGAGCCCGATAACGGTTATGTTCGGGCGATGGTTGGCAGCGTTGACCCCAAGTCTGACTGGAACCGCTGCACGCAAACCCATCGTCAGCCTGGTAGTTCATTCAAGCCATTTGTCTATACGGCGGCCCTTATGGCGGGCATGAAACCTGGCGATACTATATTGAACTCGCCATACCATTCACGCGATGGAAAATGGAACCCGCAGAACTATGATGGCCACTACCCATCGCCTGTTACGATGCGCAGAGCTTTGGCGCAGTCTATGAACATGGCCGCTATCAGAGTTGCGGAAAAGGTGGGCATAAATAACGTTATCAAATACGCTAACCTGATGGGAGTCGGGCTTGAACCGGATTACCAGCTCGAACCTTATCTCCCCGTGGCGATTGGCGGCTGCCGTGGACTTCGGCCCATTGATATGGCATCGGCTTACTGCACATTCGCCAACGACGGCGTTTATGTGCCGTCCACTTCCATAATTCGGGTCACAAAGAGCAACGGAGATCTCATTGAAGATTATATGCCGGAAGGCCGCAAAGTTATACCCGAGCAGATCAATAAATTGATGGATGATATGCTGCGGGGAGTAGTCACTAGCGGCACGGGAAGATCTGCCGGGTCGATTTCCGGGGCACGCGGCAAAACCGGCACCACTAACAATGATGTGGACGCTTGGTGGATAGGGTACGTTCCGCATAAACTGGTGGCGGCGTGCTGGGTGGGCAATGACAACAATACTCCTATGAGAGACGCTTATGGAAGCGTTGTTTGCGCGCCGGTGTGGGTGGAATTTATGAAAAAATCGCTGCCCATCTTCGAAAAGATACACAAGGATGATGAAGTCCCTGCTCCGAAGAAGACCGTGAAAAAACCAGCCAAGCATGATAACACGCCTTCGGACCCGACGAAAAACGGCCCTGATCAGCCAGTGAAAACTGTTGATACCGATTCGGATTCAGTATTGGTGACTCTATGCGATCAGAGCAGGCGGCTTGCCACGCAGAACTGTCCGTCGACTCATGTTGAGAAATATATACGCGGTCAGGAGCCAAAATCATACTGCGATGTTCATACGGTTAGGAGAACCCCTGATTCTGATCGAAGCGAGAACTCGGGGTCTTCGGATACGACCTACGTAACGGTCAATGTGTGCGCGGATTCTGGAATGCTTGCAGGCACCGGCTGCCCAAACACCATTAGAAAACGATTCCCTGTAGATAGTGTGCCCTCGCAAGAATGCACCCAACATAGCACGAGGTAATATTACTAACTCCCATGCTTAGCCAATTTAAGGATCGTAAACTGCAGCTTTCACGGATCAACCAGTTGATGGCGGTGATTGGTGTCGTCTTTCTGATTATGCTCGGCCGTTTGTGGTATCTTCAGATCGCGCAGGGTCAAAGTCTTCTTGAGCAATCCGAGGCGAACCGCATCAAGCTGCTGCGCACTCGTGCGCCTCGCGGCGCCATCCTCGACTGCAAAGGCAGGGTGCTTGCCACAAGCAGGCCGCAGTTTGTAGTGATGGCTATCCCCGACGAACTCTCGGCAAACTCCGAAGCGCTGCATACCCTCTGCGGAATTTTGCAATTGCAGCCGGAAGAGCTTCAGGATATATTCAAAACCAGCAAAGTGAGGCCAAGTTCGCCGGTGCGAGTGGCTGTGAATGTGCCGATGGAAATTGTTGCGCGTATAGGCGAGCTTCGAATGAGATTGCCAGGGGTGAGCGTTGAGCTAGACCAGATCAGGTTTTACCCGGACGGCCCGGCAGTGGCTCATATAATGGGTAAACTCGGTGAAATCGGTAGGGAAGAGCTTGATAGAGCGCAAGCGGCTGCTAAGGATTATCGGCCGGGCGATTACGTGGGCAAAACAGGTCTTGAGGAGCAATACGAAGAGCTTTTGCGCGGGACCGATGGCGGCAAGCAGATTGAAGTGAACGCATTCGGCTCCGTGGTCAGGATTTTGGGCGAGAAGGAGTCTGTACCGGGTAAGACCCTGAAGCTCTCTATCGATCGCGATCTGCAGGTGGCTGGTTTGAGAGCGTTGGGCAATCAGAAAGGCGCTGTGATTGCAATCGATCCACAGACGGGCGCCGTGTTGGCTATGGTCAGCGCTCCGGCCTATAACCCGAATGTGTTTGTAAAAAAAGTTAAGATTGCAGATTGGCGAGCTATCAACAGTGACCCCGGCAATCCCCAGCAAAACCGCTGTGTGGGCAACTCATATCCGCCCGGCTCCACTTTCAAGCCGATTCATGCCATTGCAGGTCTTATAAATGGTCAGTGTGATTTTACGCTTGCCTGCCCGGGTTCGCGTAAAGTTGGAAGGCGCTCTTTCAGGTGCTGGAGAACGCATGGCAGGGGTATTAATTTCAATAGAGCTATCGCTGAATCATGCGATGTTTGGTTTTACGAGCTTGGCTTTAGGCTGGGTGTAGACAAAATCGCAAAGACCGCAAGAGAATTTGGCATTGGTTCAAAGACGGGTATTGATCTGCCTGATGAGCGAATGGGTTTTATGCCGGATACAGCTTGGAAACACAGAGTTTACCAAGAGAGATGGTATAAAGGGGAGACTCCGAGCGTGAGTATTGGGCAGGGGGCGGTTTTGGCAAGTCCGCTTCAGATGGCTTTGGCGATCTCTGGCATTGCCAATGGCGGAAGGATTTACAGGCCTCATTTACTTGCTGAAGCCTACCAATCCACCAACCTCAAGGCTATTCTCAAAGAGATGCACCCTGAGTTGAAATCAACGGTGAACGCCAGGCCTGAAGACTTCGAAAGGGTGCGGCAGGCGATGAGATTGGCGGTCACGCAGGGAACCGGTCGGGGGTGTAACATTCCGGATGTAACAGTTTGCGGAAAGACCGGGTCGGCCGAAAACAGCGGCATTGCGCATGCGTGGTTTGTCTGCTTCGCTCCCATGGATAATCCGAAAATAGCCGTTGTGTGTATTGTAGAACACGGCGCCCATGGCGCAAAAGTTGCTGCCCCCGTTTGCCGCGCGCTGTTGGATGTATATTTCGGAAAGAAGAAAGTGAACCAGATAGGGGTTGGAAAAGTCAGTGTGAGTGGGGATTAGGTTTTCTTGCCGGAGTTGATTACGGTTGCGATGTATCAAAGAATAGCCGAGAAAATGTGCTTTTGAGGTTTACCCATATCTGCGCTTGGACACACAACTCCCCTGTAAACCGCAACAATACCATCATTTTCATGCACGACACTGGATATGCCGTCACCCGTGTATTTCTTGCGCGCACGGTCTACCTGATGTCTGCTTAGCCCAAGCAATGCCCCTGCTTCATCTTTGCTCATCACTCCCGCGCTCAGACGTCCCAACACCTCAGCGCGTCGTTGTTGCCTTTTGCTCAATGTTATAGTCTCCATTCATATAGTCTACCAACTGGGACATTTTCCCTGAGCAATAACAGGCAACTCGTAAGAGTTCAGTCTTAGTGTATTTGTCATTCCGAACTTGATTCGGAATCTAAGCCTTAAGCGTAACAGATCCTGAATCGAGTTCAGGATGACATGTAATTCCCGCAAGACTGAACTCTCTCTTGCCGTGTTGACACATTGTTAAACATGGTGTAGAATGCTTTTTGCGTTAGACAGGCTTCTGCGTTACTCCGATTCATATCGTTGTGACCTGCTTTCATATAGATAGTGTGTTCGGCAGTGATGATATAGGTTGTGCGATGTAAACCACTTTAGTGATTGACATTGCCTTGCGCATTTAGAGTGGAGGGAAGATTGGCAAGAGATACGATGAGCTCAACAATACTACGTATGTTTCGCTACTTGCGTTGCCATATCGGAGGCTTCTTGCTGGTCGTTAGCGATAGCTTGGCTCTCGCGAGTGCGCTTACACTTTCACTATGTCTGTATTTCGACCATATACCGCTTGGCAAAATCATTGCTTTGCATGTACAAAGCAATGCCAGATCCCTCTTGGCTTCCTTGGTCGGCTTCTTGGTGAGCTTCCATGCGTTCAGATTATACCGATACGCTTGGCGGTTCGCGAGCTTGGAAACAGCGGGGGGCGTAATCAGCGCGAATACAGTTGGGCTGTTCGTGCTCATCGCTTCACAGAGACTTCTGGGCGACAAGGCATATCCAGTCTCCATTTACATAGTATTCTGGCTATTGAGCGTCACTTTCGTGGGCGGCGTCAGGATTCTGCTTCGATTGGCCAGCCTTGGCACAAACTATGGAAGAGGCGCTTTCCAGCTTATTCGCCGCGATACGATGCCGAAAAAGATCGTCATTCTGGGCGATGAGACATCTTCTGCTCGGATTCTGAGCGATTTGGCGCAGGATACAGCCATACAATACGACGTATTAGGCGTGCTTGATGATACCCCCGGAACTAAGGGCAAGTATATCCGCAATGCGCGTGTGCTCGGTCCTCTTCGCCATCTGCAGCGCTTGCTGGACGAGCGAGCGGTGGATGAGGTGCTGATTGCCCTTCCAGATGTGAGCGGAGCGCAGATCAGGCAGTATGTGTTGGCGTGCCGCAAACTCAAAGTGCCTGTTAAGATTATTCCCGGGCTTAATGAATTGTTGAACGGCCGGGGTCACGCGCATATGGAGGAGATCAGTGTTGAAGATCTGCTCCGCCGCCCGCCAGTGCGAATCAACATGGACAAAATCGGCGGATGCCTGACCGGCGCGCGAGTGCTTGTCACCGGCGCAGGCGGTTCCATTGGCTCCGAACTTTGCAGGCAGATTTTGGCGCTCAAGCCGGCGACGCTGGTTTTGCTTGGGCATGGTGAGAACTCGATTCATGATATTCACAAAGAACTGAGCCGCATTTTTCCGGATCTGTCTGATCGCCTTAAGATGGTGGTTGCTTCGGTTTCGGACGAGATTCGTATCGACCAGGTATTCCGCACTCACAGACCGCAGGTGGTTTTCCACGCGGCAGCGCATAAGCATGTGCCGATTATGGAAGCGAACCTGCTCGAAGCGGTTCAGAATAACGTTTTGGGCACCAACTGCGTGGCGGAGTGCTGCGGGCGCTACGGCGTGGAGAAAATGGTGCTGATTTCCTCGGACAAAGCGGTTATGCCCTCCAGTGTGATGGGGGCGACCAAATGGCTCTGTGAGGAAGTTGTGCGCTCGATGGTGGGCGCTTACCTGCGCACTCGTTACATCGCAGTGAGATTCGGCAATGTATTGGGCAGCCGGGGCAGCGTGGTTCCAATATTCCATGAAGCCATTAAAAATGGCGGGCCTGTAATAGTTACGGATCCAGAAATGACGCGTTTCTTTATGTCCATACCCGAATCCGTGCAGCTTGTTTTGCAGGCGGGGGCGTCGGGCGAATCCGGCGAGCTTTTCTTGCTGGATATGGGCCAGCCTGTTAAGATTCTGGACCTTGCGTGCGATATGATACGGCTCTACGGTTTTGAGCCTAATGTTGATATCCCCATTACCTACTGCGGTATTCGCCCCGGTGAGAAGTTGCATGAGTATCTGACCACGCAGGACGAAGACCTGCAGCCTGCAACATGCGATGGGCTCTTTGTGGTCAATCGTCCGGGCTACTTCAAGGAAAGCGACTTGACCAACATGTTGCTCAAAATGCGTGGAATCATTTTGGACGGTGACACGCTTGAGATGCGCAGTATGCTTGAAGATCTTGTCCCTGGATTCTGCACAGATACCATTTTTGCCACCGAGGTAACGGCTGTCGAGCGCTTGAAGGCTGCCGAAAGCTAGGAAACTGCCTGCTCGTTATAAATTTGAATACTGGTTGCTTCGGTATCCTGATGCCGAAGCCTTCTCAAGGTCGGTCCCTACGCACGGTTAAGCGCTCAGTAGTTTCAGCACCCGCTGGGCATCGATTTCAGAAAGTGATTCCACGATAATATCAGCTGCAGCAAGGCGCTCGCGAGTTTGAGTGTTGAGCACGGCTATTGTTTTCATTCCAGCGGCCTTTGCCCCGCGAACGCCGAACTCGCCGTCTTCAAGGACCACACAGCGCGCCGGGTCGACACCAATGAGCGCCGCGGCCTTGAGGAATGCCTCCGGATCGGGCTTCCCTTTGGAGACGTCTTCGCAAGAAACAATCTCATCGAAAAAATCACGCACGCCGCAGCCGGCGAGGATAGTGTCCACCTCTATTCGCGTGGTTCCGGAAGCCACGGCCTGCTTGAAGCCGTTTCTTTGCAGGTCGTTCATCAGCTCTATTGCTCCAGGGGGAGACTGCATCTTGCCTTTGATCAATCTCAGATAGCTCTCGCGCTTGCGGTCGAGAATCTCATCCATAGATATCGGATTCTCTATCGTAGGAAGAATTGCCGCGAAGAACTCAGCTGGCGGTGTGCCCACTGTTGCCGCCAGGAGATATTCATCGTTAACTTCGCAGCCGAGTTCTTTGAGAACCTCGCGATAAGAGACGAAGTGAATGCGCATGTCGTCAATTATGACACCATTCACATCCCAAAGCACTGCTTTATCTATCAATTACAAAACTCCATGGGGTTGTAAGTTGTAAGTCATAAGTTATAAGTTGACTATGCTTCGTGGGCTCGCTTTTCGCCCCGAAGCACGCTTGATAACCTCACCTTTGGACGATACTTTCAGTGCAAATCCTGATTCATAACGCCCGCCTCACAACCAGCCTTTTTTTTTGAAGCGCCACAGCATTCCCAGTATAATTACGACCATAGCCGCAACCACCAAATGAAACGCATAAGGCGATCTGAGCCCAGGGATGTGCGTGAAGTTCATACCGTAGAAACCTGTGATGAAGGAGAGCGTCATTAAGATGGTCGCCGCGACCGTGAGCGCCTTCATCACTTCATTGAGTCTGTTCGATACCGTGGATAGATAAATATCCAGATTGCCGCTGAGTATTTCTCTGATGGTGTCCATCATATCGAATATTCGGATCATGCGGTTGTAAACATCCTGGAAATATATACTGTTTTCGTTCTGGATGAAGCTGAAATCGCGCCTTGCAAGTTCATTGAAAATATCGCGCTGGGGGCCCAGCAGCCTTCTGATATTGAAACACTCGCGCTTAAGTTTGAAGAGTTTCTTTAAGGATTGCTTGTCGGCTTTGTTGAGCATAACGTCTTCGAGGCGGTCCGCTTCTTCGTCGAGCTGCTCCACAATTGGGAAATAGGTCTCTACCAAATCTTCCGCCAGCAGATAAATGGCGTGCGTAGAGCCTCTATCACCAAGCGCCGGGTTAGTCAGATAATCTTTCAGAGCCAAATCCACCGCGTCACTTTTTTCTTCAGTTACCACGGTAATCAGATAATTGTGGCCGACAAACAAATTGAGTTCCGAGGGCTTCATCGCATGCGATTTGCCGTTGGTCTTGCTGACAGTGGTCATGTTCACATAAAAATGGTCTTGGAACTCATAAAGGTGCGGGCGGCGGTATGTATCCAGGCAAGACTCGATCGGCAACTTATGCAGCCCGAACTTGTCCGCAAGGCCGTTGATCTCCGCCTCGGTCACTGACCGAACATCCACCCACAGCAGAGCATTATCATCCTTAACCTGCGAGCGCCAATCATCAAGCGGCACGTTCTCTTTGGTGCCGGCAGCCGAGAACAAATAGGTTTTTATCATAATCACAGTCTCCTGCCCAACGAACATGTTACAGTAATAGGCAAACGCATCATAATTCCTTATGTGTGCGAATGAGCACATAGTGAGCATGCTGAGCTCTGTCGAAGTATGCGGCGCTTATAGCTGAAGCCTTCGATGAAAATTGACCGCACCTTTCGACGGAGCTCAAGATGCTGGGCTTGCTGCCACTCCAACAGAATAGATGCGTTTGCCTTTTATTGCAGTCCGAACCCATCATATACCTTCTACGCAACAGGCTAAAATTCCTTCCCGACTCTCCTGCCCATTTGCATTAGCATATCGATAATTCGGGAATATATTCCCGAAACGCAATATTTGCAAATCCGGCTGTTTCCTTATGCCTGCTCCTTATGATATAATGAGTGGGTTTTTTGGCAGCCGGCCAAGCCCTTCAACCAAATAAAGATTGAAAATCTGAGGTGAAGCATGTTCAGCGCATCCATAGAGGAAATTATCGCAAGAGAGATCATTGATTCCCGCGGCAATCCGACCGTTGAAGTCGAAGTATGGCTTGATGACGGCACAATGGGCCGCGCGGCCGTGCCGTCCGGCGCGTCCACCGGCGCGTATGAGGCAGTCGAGCTCAGAGACGGCGACAAGAGCCGCTACATGGGCAAGGGCGTGCAGAACGCTGTTATGAACGTGAACGAGTTAATTGCTGCAGAGTTGATCAACTATCCTGTGACCGAGCAGGCCGCTCTTGACCAGATCATGCTTGATCTGGACGAGACCCCGAACAAGAACAAACTTGGCGCAAACGCAATCTTGGGCGTGAGCCTTGCCTGCGCTAAAGCAGCAGCCGAGAGCCTCGGCGTTCCGCTCTACCGCTACCTTGGCGGCGTGAACGCAAAGCAGCTTCCGGTGCCGATGATGAACATTCTCAACGGCGGGAAGCATGCAGACAACACCGTAGACATTCAAGAGTTCATGGTTATGCCCACCGGCGCAGACTCATGGGCAGACGCGCTGAGAATGTGCGCTGAAGTCTATCATAACCTGGCTAAGGTTCTCAAGGGCAAGGGCCTCTCCACCGCTATCGGTGACGAGGGCGGTTTCGCTCCGAACCTGAGGACCTCCGAAGAGGCCATCGAGATCATTCTTGAGGCCATCACAAACGCGGGTTACAAGCCTGGCGAGCAGTTCCACATCGCTTTGGATTCGGCTGCAACTGAGATGTATCAGAATGGCAAGTATGTCTTCGAGGGCGAAGGCGTCAAGCGCACTTCTGAAGAAATGGTAGACTATTACGAGTCACTGGTCAATAAGTATCCAATCATCTCCATTGAAGATGGCATGGCTGAAGACGATTGGGACGGCTGGGTGAATCTTACCAAGAGAATTGGCGAGAGGGTGCAGGTTGTCGGCGATGATCTCTACGTAACCAATGTAGAGCGCCTGAAGAAGGGCATCGAACTTGGCGCGTCCAACTCGATTCTCATCAAGGTGAACCAGATTGGCACCCTGACGGAGACTCTTGATACCATCGAGATGGCAAAGAGAGCCGGTTGGACCGCTGTGGTCAGCCACCGCTCAGGCGAGACCGAGGACACATTCATCGCTGACCTCGTAGTTGCCACCAACGCCGGCCAGATCAAGACCGGCGCCCCCGCCCGTTCAGAGCGTGTCGCCAAATACAACCAGCTAATTCGCATCGAGGAAGACCTCGCAGACGTCGCCCAGTATCCTGGGATTAAGGCGTTCTATAACATTAAGAGATAGTAAACAGGTTAGAGTAAAGAGTAAACGGGGCCAGGGTGTTTTGCATGTCCCAGCCCTGTTTTGCATGTTGGAGGAACTCATGAGTATAATTGGTCGATTGTTCGGCAAAAAAGAAACCAGCCCATCGGGCATTCCCATCATCAGACATCGAGGCGAGGGCAAGCGGGCATTGGGGTTTCCAAACATCCCTGACGAGTGGCAGGGCATCCGAGAAGAGTTTTATAAGCAGCATTTCGGTGATTTCGATACAGTGAGCCATGAGATCGTAATGCAGCAGCCGCATATAGACATTTATCCCTGCAAACCTGATCCAGCCCAGGGACGAAACTATTATACGTTCGTTACAGGCGGCATGAGCGACTTACCTATGAAAACACCTGCCCAAGCCCCACCGGAAGCGCGTAGAGCTGAGCTTATTATGTATGTTTCTGAGGCAGACGTGGAGAAGTGGCATTCGGAGAATGTCCCATTTCCACAAGGATTTATTCATATGATCGCCACCATTCCGCATGGCTACAAGTCATGGTTTGGGCGCTGGCACACAATGCCTATCGGCAATCCGCCAGAGCCGATCTTGCCGGGATCACAATTGACAACTGTCCTCTTTGTGCCGCCCGAGCAGGAGCCGCCTTATGTGCGCAATGGGCTAAAACTGGGTAAAGAACAGGTGAGCTTTCTATGGGTCGTGCTTATTACTGATGCTGAATGCGAGTTGAAGCTGAAACAGGGCGGAGAGGCCTTGTGGAAGATAATGAAAGACAATAATCATCCAGTAGTTCTGGATATGATGAGACGCTCTTACGTGTAATTCCCGCAACTACACACATAGCTGCGGGAATTACTGATTGAGAAGGCTCGGGGACTTGGTCTAAACCGTCATTCCGCGCAGCATAACGGCAGGCCATTTATCCCAAACCCCTACTTCGATCTCTTCATAGCCGGGTCTTGTATTGGCTTTGCGGAGTTCAGCATTATCGCCTGGTTTTTAGTATCCGGGCCAGTCACTTCTTTGATTGTGAATGTGTAATGGCCGGTTTTCGCGCCGGAGCCGTAGGTGGTGAACTTGACCGTGTAGGTATGGTCCTTTTCGGCGCTAAAGAAGAAAACGGAGTTTTGGCTTGTGCCGCTGTCGTCGTCGTGTCCTACCTCATTGTTTTCGTCCGTACCGCTGTATACCAGAATATACGGGTCCAAGTCCGTGCTGGACATAGTCACTTGCACCCAGCCGTTGCGCGTCGCTTCGAAGCTCTGGGATTCATAAAGGGAGTCGTCCACATTCTCGTTGTCTGCGAGTGTGAGCTCGGCGGAACCGGTGATGTTCAGAGGGTCACGATGCCCGCCCCCGCCTCCGCAGCCCGCCAATGCAACCAGAAAAACGATAGCAAAATACAGGTATTTCATTTTTGTGCCTCCTATCCACTTGTAAGTGGTTGTATAATGAACTGATGGTAATAATTACGGACGATTACTGCAGGCTCATCTTGCCGCCATTTTCACAGTTATTGCAGAGATTATTTGCTGATTGCTGAAAGCTGAATGCTGGAAAAAGCAGGTTACACAGCCATATATGGCGAACTTGTATTCAGTGATACAAACGAGGATAAACCCCCAATGACCGAAGAAACCAATTCAAAAACAAAATCATTCCTGATGGGCTGCGGAATCGCTGCAATAATGCCGCTTGTGCTGATATTGATATTTGCGATAATTCTTATTGTGAACAATCGCCCGCCAAGCATTGTGATTCCGTCTCACAGCGTGCCGAAGGTGAACGGATATGATGATTTTAAAATGGCGGCATTAATGTCGACTGGTTACACAAGCGTCAACGGCCCGGATACCTGGACAATGCCCCAACTCGAAAGATTCGCAAAGGCAAATGCACCGATGCTCGCTATCGTGCGCAGGGGGCTTTCTAAAGAATGCATGTGTCCGGTATTGCGTGACTCCAACACGATGTTCCCTGAATTCGTTGGTATGCGTGAGGTGGCTCGTGCGCTTCGCAGCGAGGCCTACTACTACCGCAAACTGGGCGATCATGGCAAAGCAGCAGATAGTCTGCTGGATGGAGTAGAGTTTGGTGTTACTGTGCCTCGCGGCGGAGTTCTCATCACGCATTTGGTCGCCATTGCATGCGAAGCAATTGCAGAAAGAGACTTGCCGGAGTTCATCCAAAAACTGAACAAACAGCAGCTTAAGCATGTAGCGCAGAGGCTCGAAGCTATAGAGAAGAAACGCTGGCCCTACAGCAAAGTTATTCTTGAAGAAGGCCGATTTAGCGCTGCGTCTCTCATTGCGATGGTCACAGACCCCAAAGAGCGCAACAAGGTAATGAGCCCCAGAAACTGGATCGAACCCAGCCCTTTCGAAGCTTTTGGCTGGTCAGGCACAACTCCGACCACATCAGACCGGCTGAAGTTCATCGGGCCAAACGTCAGGTTTGCACTCAAAAACAAGACAAAGCTCACACGCCAGCTCCTCTATTACTATGAAGCTAGCGCGGCCGAGCTGAGTAAACCTTACACCGGAACATCGAAAATCAAGATACCACAAGATCCATTCCTTGAGATAATGCTTCCTGAACTTGGGCGAATGCGATATTCGTCTTGCAGAGTAGAGACTAAAATGGCTTTGCTTCAAGTGGATGTTGCAGCCAGACGATACTATGCAGACAAGGGCCGATACCCCGATAAGCTCACCCAGCTTGTGCCAAAGTATCTGAAAAGTGCGCCCGTAGACCCATTCGGGAACGGCAAACCCATCAAATATCTGCCGCCTAAGGGCGCGAGAAGCTTTGTTGTTTACAGCCTGGGGGGAAATCTTAAAGATGACGGCGGCGCCCCTGGTAAATGGATTGGTTCACCGCCATCCGGCGACCTGGTGCTTGGAATAGGAGACTGAAATGACCCAAGAAACCAGTTCAAAAACAAAATCATTCCTGATGGGCTGCGGGATAGCTGCGCTGGTGCCTATTGTGCTGCTTATTCTTACTGCGGTGATATTCACAGTCAACAACCGCCCGATCAAGATCAGCATCCCCAGCCATACGGTTCCGAAAGATAATGGCCTGGACTGGTTTGTGAGAGCGGCGGACGCCGGGAAGCGTTTATCACCTACATCTGATACAAATGGCCCTAACTGGACTATGGCCGATTACAAACTATTTATGAAAGATAATGCAGCGTGTTTCGCTATACAACGGCAGGCTCTAACAAAACCGTGCGTGAACTCTCCTTCACGCGGCATTACGGGAATGGCAATGTTTAAGGTCGGCGCAAAAATCAGAGAGCTCGCTCGCACACTTCAGGGCGAGGCGATGTATTATGAGAAAATAGGTGACTTCGGAAAAGCGGTTGATAGCCAACTGGACTGCGTTGAAATGGGTGTCAGCATGCCTAACAAAGGCGCTCTTCTTACAGACCTTGTGGCTATTGGAGTGGAGTCAATAGGTATGCATGATATTAAGCGCAAACTACCCAAACTTAATCCAGATGAACTTGCTCACGCTGCCGCACGCATCGAGCAAATCCGCAAGAAGAGAGTTCCCTACAGCGAAATAGTGATGGAGGGGGGATATATGACGGCAAGTTACTGGATAGAGATTTTCAATAATCGGAAAACTAGACAAGAGTTACTAGACCCACGCACTTGGTCTCAATGGTCGTTTTCTTCAGGCCCCCCGCGTTATTTCGATGGGCTAAAGTTTGCGTTTGCCAACAAAACAGGTATTGTCAATCAAATACTGCGTTTCTCA
>JAPLCU010000104.1 GCA_026392045.1 Armatimonadota bacterium | reverse complement strand
AGCGAATCAAGTTCGACGATCAGCATCACTGCACCGTCACTGATACCCGCAGGCATCGACTCCATCAAGCCCGGCAAAGCAGAAAACACGCTGGTCATAACTGGAGAGCAAGCAGCCGTTGATGAGCTAGTAGCGAAGATCAGGAAGCTGGATGCAAAGCCCTGGCGCATCCAAATCATGTGGGAATTCTTCACTGTAGACTCCGAAACGGCCTCAAACCTTTTTCCAGATGGATTCAAATCAACCTCAAGGATAACCAAGCCCGAGGATGTGGCAGCATTGCGGGACCGTTTGAACGATATACCCGATGTAATTGTCAATAAGCCTGAACTGACCACGCTGAATGGCATCCGCGCGAATCTCAAGATTCAAACCAAAATTTCCGCCTCTGAAAACTCTGAGAATAAGCAGGAGTTGATTGTAAACACTAAAATGTCGGTGCTTCCCAGGCTTAACGAAGATGGGACAATCTCGCTTAATGCGACGGCAACGGTCAGCAGCAAACCGGCTGGAGACAGCAGCACGAATGTTGGAGTGAGCAGCCAGCAGAGCTTCAGCACATCGCGGCGCATAAATGACGGCGAAACAGTTATATTGGGCGGCAACGAACGCAAACTCGTGAAAATCAACATCTTCTTTATTAAGGTAAATGTAATCGGCGTGGAAGCTGACCCGCTTGGCTAGCAAGAAGAATGCTCTTCGGGCATCCTAGCAGGGCACGGATAAAGTGACAAAGATATACTTCGGGACTGTTTTTCGTCCCGAAGGGTGAGGTTCTCAAGCGTGCTTCGGGGCGAAAAGGGAGCCCGCGAAGCATAGTCCGCCTGATTAGCAGACTTTATCCGGAGGCTGCTAGGGCTCGGCCTTTAGGGATTCAGGGGTTGGATTACACACCCATCAAATCGTAATCCAGGCGTATAACTAAAACCGGAAATACCGAAACAGATAATAGGAGATATTTGAATGTATAGAAAACTCTTCAATGTAATGTGTATTCTCATTATACTTTTTGCGGTAACAGCTGCTTGGTGCGAAATGGCGCTCTCGGTAAGTGCTTCCAAGAGCGCTTATCTGATAGGTGAACCACTCTATGTTGTTCTCGCGATTAAGAACACGGGAACAGCGAATGACAAGCTAATCGCATTTTTCATGCCTGATGCGAATTTGGTTGGTTTCGAAATAGCCACGCCTGACGGGAAAATGCATGTCTACAAATCGCCTGGTCAGATTGATCTGTCAAATGAAGGTTGGGAAGCAGCTGTTGTTTCTCTCGCTCCAGGCAATAAACGCACAGCGTCTATTGATTTGACCTTCGAAAACAGTCTTGATCAATGTCTGCTCGCACAACGCGGTGAATACAGGCTTCGGGCCACATATTCCATCAAGAGTAATTGGCCCGCTCCAGCTTGCTCGCTGAAATCGAATGAACTGATCCTAAAGGTTAACGAGCCTATTGGCGTGGACAAAAGCGCTTATCAGTTGTTGCTTAACTCACAAATAACAGCCGAACACGGACTGTGGAACTGCTTTCCTGCACAAGAGAGCTGCTATCGCCAATTGATCAAGAGGTATCCCAAGAGCGGCTATGCGCTTTATGCCAAATTCTATCTGGCCAAGGTTGTTGGATTGAAGGCGCTTATGTCGCTACGTGGAACCCAGGGTGCACGAGCAGCGGTTGTTGAAGCAGCATCTCTATTTGATGAAGTATATCAGAGTGCTGGCGAGACATCTTTCGGATTACTGGCAAAGCGATACGCCGCTCGCGCTTATGCACGTCTTGGTAATAGCTCGAAAGCGAAGGAGCTATTGCAGAGTGCGTCTGGCTCAGCGGCCTCAACTGACGAGGATAGCCTTGAATGCGCCTCATTTATGGATGCTGTAGAAAAAGGCCGATTCCAAAGGGAATCAGGTGTGCCTGAGGAAGCTGCGAAAGATGCCGGGGCAGCGGCTGATTCCGCATCAATAAATCGTCTGGTTTCCGTAATAGTGTCCAAGGATGCCTCTCCCGCACAGAAAGCCGAAGCATCGACCTCGCTCGTTCAATCCGGCGACTGCGCGGTGCCAGCGCTGCTGGGTGTGCTTTCCTCTCCCGATGTGGCAGATTCCAGGTTCTATGCCATCCTAGCCCTGGGTCGTCTCAAATCGCCTGATGCCGTGGAACCTCTCTGTCGGCTTTTGGGTGACCGGTCCTACGGTCCCAGGCGTTATGCTGCCATTGCCCTCGGGGAGATAGGCAGCGTGAAAGCGGTCGATGCCCTTGAGCAGGCTATGACCGACATTTCATATGTGCGCGATGATGCTGTCGATGCTCTGATTAGAATTGATTCACCCAAAGCACGGAAGCTTCTGGAGAGCTACTACTTTTCGAAGTCGGACCCTCGTTTCAAACTCAGTATCAGTTGTGTTCCGCAGGCTGTGGGGATGAGTGACACTGTTGAGATCAGAGCCACTGTAACGAACCTATCTCAGCAAGATGTTGTACTGCGTCTGTATAATGGAGCGCCTCTTTGCACCATCGTTATCAGGCGCAATGACGGTGCGTTCGTGATATCGAGTATTGGCATCTATGACAAAAAACCTATTGGCCGGGTTGAGAATCATACGCTCAATTCAGGGGACACATATAGCTGGACAATAGCAGGTAAAACAGAGCGTCTGGAAGCGGCTGCGCATACTTTTGACATTACGCCTGACATTACGCCTAAAGGCATAACCTCCAACACCTTACTTCTCGGCAACAAGATATTCCTGCCTCTCCCGCCCGGAAAGTTGCGCATTCGCATGATCGCGGACTTGGCGCCTTCCGAAAATGGAGAAGCTTCGTCAGCGAAAGGTGAATCGGGCACGAAGGTAGTCTCAGGGGAAGCATCATTAAGCACACACTGAGTGGGTCTTTCGGGATTTGAAGGTGGATTACACACCCATCAAACCCCCGAATCCAAGCGTATTACCCAACCCGGAAATCCCGAAACAGATAAGCTGATACGGTTTCGGGAAAAGGGTTTCCCAAACAACCTAACAACCTAACAACTAACTGGATAACGAAGGTCACACGATATCTGCGTTTTAACGAAGTGCACTTTGGGAATCCTGCTGTAAGCGCAAAACAGTAGGAGGTGACCCAGATGCCAGTGGATCCTGTGTGCGGAATGGTAGTCCCTGAAGAACACGCCGAAGTATGCAGCGAATTTCGCGGCAAGCACTTTTGCTTCTGCAGCGATGAATGCAAAGAGGAATTCGACTCCGATCCCAATATGTATACATCTGAAGCTGCCGAAATGAGTTACGAAGAAGAGGAAACTTTCTAAGAAAACCGCTTGCCTCGGTTCACCGTTAATACTGATGAATCGAGGCTTTCGTTTGCCTGCCTGATGCAAATATTTACGTTTTAGCTTACGGACTTTTTGATTCCTCAACTTTTTTCTTGATATCCGCAGCCTGTCGTGGTAGAATATTAAACAATTGGAGAGGTGGCTGAGCGGTCGAAAGCGCTCGCCTGCTAAGCGAGTATACTGAAAAGTATCCCGGGTTCGAATCCCGGCCTCTCCGCCATAAGAGAGCTGATTTTGAGCTCAAAAAGGCCCGGTGGATCACTCCATCGGGCCTTTTACACACATTTTTCTACTTAAACTCAATTACCCCGAACCTATCCGGGCTATGGAAGCTGCCATAGGGAATCGCCCACGTGAAGTATTGCATTGCTCCGATTGGCCGGTTGCGCGTTAGATTGATCGCCCATTGCGTGCCTGATTTAGGCGTGGGTGCGCTCAGCGCTGCGAACGGAATCGCGATTTCAGTGGTCCACTTGTCAGACCCTCGCCTGGTTGCCGTGCTCCATTCGCCGTTCCACGCGGGACTAAGGACTTTCTGGTCGAAGCGTGTGCCCAGGGTATTGGTCGAGAGGTGATAATACTCTCGGCGCTTCATTGTAGGGTCGACAAACACTTCGACAGAGTCATCATAGAATGTGGGGCCGTCGCGCTTGTCCACCGTTGCTTTAAGCTTATCCATCTGCGCTTCAGACGCTTCGAAAGCCACGTAAAGGTTCTTATCATCATAAGTTAGCAAAGCGGTTGTGCAGACGCCTGCCGGTTCGGCCAGATTGTCATACGCGAGCTGAACGCGGGCGGCATTTGCCCATGCCGGTTCATCAAGGCTGCCGTCTATATTGATCTGGCCTGAGGCCTGTGTGATCTGTGCCAACGGCAGCGGGATCACGTGATCAGGGATTTTCAGAGGCGGCTGGGTGGGCGTTATGTATTGCGATGGAGTGCATTTGTAGTTCGCGTATTGAGACAAACTTGCCGCGAGGGTGTTGAGATATGCTGCCTGGTCCGGGTTGATGATCTTGAACGTTGATGCGCATTCTGTGAGCCGCTTGCTCAAATTCAATGGGTCTCTGAAAGGCAATGCCGATGGTTCGGCATACGGGCCTTTTTGGAGCGCAAGCTCCTGCGCATCGCCATAATACGCTGAAGCGAAGAGCGTCTGGCCTAAAGCTTGCTCTTTGCGCGATATGGCAATCTGGCGAACGGTCTGATCTGTGGCGTTCTTTTGCATGTGAAGCCCGATTCCTGGGGCTAGAATGGTCTTTGTGCCAACGAGCGCCCTCTGATTGGATACAAGCGTCGTGAAGACGCTGTCATTGGCCGTATAAGACATCGGGGTGAGAAAGTCCACCCATTTGTTATCCACCCAATTGGCCCAGTTTTGCATAAGATTCAGACGGGCGGTTTTTATATCTGAGCCGACCGCAGCCGAAATCATCAATCCGGGCTTGATATTCCTAAGCTGAGCAGATATACGCTGCACAAAAGTGTTGATTTGTCGCTCTCTGAACCTGTTCCAAGAATATTGATCTTGAGACAATCGGTCGATATCAACCGGGTCGATTCCATTCATCTTCTTAAAGGTCTCGCGTGAGCATGGGCTGTAACCGTAAGGAACAGGAGATTGCACCTCATAGCGAATGTAATCCAGGTGCAGCCCGTCCACATCGTATTTTTGCACGATTTCGCAGAACAGATTCGCAAGGAAATCTCTTGCTGCCGGGATTGTGGGGCTGATCCAGAGGCCGCCGTTGGCTGACAGGTCCTCGCCATACTTGCTTAGCTCAATCCAATCAGGGTGAGCGGTCAGGATTCCTCCGCGATCCTTAGTATAACCCGCGCGGAACACCCATACCCACGGGTGCACTTCCATTCCAAGCTTATGCGCTTCTTTGATCATTATGGGAAGCGGGTCGATTGCGCCAGCAAACCTGGGATCGCGCGCCAAAAGCATACTCGGATACACGCTGTAGCCTCTGCAGATAACCTCCGGCAGCAACACATTCAAATTCGCCCTGTGATATGTTTGTACAAGTTTTCTGATGTCTTTTTCGGTTTTTGGAATTGCAGCTGCGTTAATCCAGATTGCGCGCACTTCCACGGGAGGGTTGACCAGCGTATAATCGATTTCCGCAAACGTCGGTGTGCAAGTAAGTATAAGAATTGTGGCTAATATTAAACGCATGTGGAACCTCTTGATGAAAGCTGATGTAAATATATCATTCTCAGCGGCAAGGAGTCAAACGACAGAATAGCGGAGAGTGGAAAGCGGAAAGCGGAAAGTGGAGAGTGGAGAGCCCGGAAATGCTGGCGCGAACTAGTTAGTTGCTTCGGTATCCTGATGCCGAAGCCTTAGTTGTAGGTTGCTTCGGTATCCTGATGCCGAAGCCTTGCCATTTCGGGATTTCCGTTCCACTGGCGCTCCACTCAAATCCCGAAATACCGCTCATCTGGAATTGACACCACCTGTGCAGCCATATATAATCGAGATATGATGTTACGTCTTGTAGAAGTTTTGCGCTTGCGCTTATACATAGTTGTAATCTCGTCGGCTCTTTTGGGCGTGGTTATGGTGTCGAGCTTTGCTGGGCAGAAGATTCGCAAGATTCGTGTGATCTGCACCAATGATACCATCGGCTACTCCGAACCGTGCGGCTGCGGGGGGCGACGCGAGGGCGGTCTTGCGAGGCGCGCCACCTTGATATCTCAATTATCAAAGGAAAACCCGAATATCGTGCTCGTTGAGAGCGGGAATATCAGCGATAGAGCAGGTAAGCTGGACATTATTACTTCGCTTTTGTCTGAATTTCACTATGATGCGCTTGGAATAGGGCCGTATGACATTCGGCTGGGTGACGCTTATCTGAACGCAGTCCGAGATAAGAAGCTTACTGTGCTTGATGCGTCTGGTTCGGCTGCAAAACCCTCGCTTCCGTATATTATCAAGAATGTGGACGGCGTGCGAGTTGGCATAGTGTCTTTCGGATATATTCCGGCTGAAAAGCGCAGCAGCCTCACCTTGCGAAAGTCATTATACGCCGCCTATATGGCTGCCCGAAAAGGCTCTGACATTTTGATTCTGCTCGATCAGGCAGAAATTGCCGATAGCAGTTGGCTGAACACTATAGGAGCCAGGCTCGGGCAACCGGATGTGGTTATTGGGGGGCTTTCCAGCATTCCGCGCGATAAAGAAGAGGTTGTTGGCAGGACTCATATATTGCCAACCTCAGACCAGGGGCGAATCGTTGGCGTGGTTGACTTTGATCTCGAACCCGGCGCTATGCCAAAAGCGACTTCGGTTAAAAGTATACTGCTGGATGAATCAATTCCTGAGGATGAAGGCGTGCTGAAACGTGTTATGGCGGATTCACGCAGCAATCAAGGCGATGAGCCGGCGGAGATAATACTGGGCTCGGCTCGCACTGATTATTATACTCCCGAAACCTGCAAGCCGTGTCACAAATCACAATATGAGCAATGGTCCAAAACCAAGCACGCCCGCGCGCTGAAAACCCTTGTTGATGATGGTCGGGTAAATCAGGATTGCCTACCGTGCCATAGCGAAGATTACAGAAGAACTCGAAGTATGATCATTGAAAAAGACAAAATCGGCGGAGTAGAATGCCAAACCTGCCACGGCGATATCCTGCCTCACGGCTCCGAGCGGAGCGGCGTGGCGCAAAAGTCCAAAGTACCCCCCACCCTCTGCCTCACCTGCCACACAAAACAGCGCAGCGCGGATTATGATGAAGAAAAGTATTTTGGCGCCATTTCTCATAGAAAACAGAATGAATGAGCGCGAAATCGCCATGCTGAGGTTCTCGAAGCATGAGCAGCATGCTAACCCCTCAAATATAATCTTTCCTATTTACGCCTTCTCAAACCAAACATTCCCGCCAAACCGCCGAGCAAGGCGATGATTGAGGAGGGTTCTGGAACGGGGGCAGCGACCCTAAACCCGACCAAACCACTGTCACTGTCCGCAGGATTAGCGTTTCCACGTTGAGAAGCAAGCAAGGAGTCAGCGTAGTTGGCGTAGCTGCCACCTCGCAAGACTCTTTCAACCGTAGCCCGGTTCTCCATCACTCCATCAATCCATTCCCAGAGGTTCCCGCCTTGATCGAATGTCCCATAGGAGCTAGGTGAATTGCTGAACTCGCCTACCGTACTACGCCAGAACGGCTCTCCGATAGCATAGCCATCCTGGTAGAAGTTAGCAATGTTGAGGCTGTCGGTTGATTCAGCTAGGTTGCTCGGCGTTGAATCGCTACAGGTGGGATAGTCCCAGAAGCCAGCAGCGTCGCTGTTTCCTTTGTAGTATGCTGCCTTGTACCATTCGTCCTCATTCGGCAAGAACCACTGTGCATCAGGATTCCGAACGATCTCTCTACCGTCAGTGCCCGTGTATCCGTTCAGCGTGTAAGCACCAGTTTCCGTATCCCCGTTACCTTGTCCATTGTGCAACCAGTTAGCAAAACGGCAAGCATCCCAGTAGCTGATATAGTTGACCGGGCGATTAGCCCATTCGTTGCCAACGCTGTAAGTGTATTCGCCAGCCGTGCCCATACGCTGGATGTTGCAACCTGGTCTCTCCGATCCGGTGTCAGTCATTCTCGCGTCGTACAAACCATAAGAATCCGACTTGGCAGCGGCGTTAAGAAACTCGGTGTATTGAGCGGTTGTAACTTCGAAGCAACCCATTCGATAGGAATATGATACTGCGCCACATAGCCTATCGGGGCCAGTGCCTCCCGCACCCACGCCAGAGAGTTCAGCCGCATTCCCCGCATCGCCTATGGCAACAGTTTCGATGGTGATGTCTGCTTGGACAATACCGCTAAAGCTCAGCAGCGCAAGCACTGCCGTTACTGCAATTACACTCTTCATCTTTTCTTCCTTCCGACTCTCTTCGGAGTCATTCAAAGTGTTATGAAACGCAAAAAGCCCCTGGCAATCCTGATAATGCTGGGACTATAGGCAGTATATCATGACTTTTACGATTTGGTATCAGTTTTCTCTGAATTAGTTGTAATTATTTTCGCCCGCTCGTAAGCCACGCCGATGAATCGGTATTTGGGGGTTGCGTGAAGGGATTAGGGTTGGGGGTTAGCATGCTGCTCATCCTTCGAGAGCCTCAGGATGGCGAAGTGGTGGGGCGGGATGGCGTTTTGTTGCTTGTTGCTTCGGCAGCAGTGAACGCCAATTCTTCTTCAAATGACAACAAACGTCGCTGCCGAAGCCATCAGACACGCTCACGCTTCGGTCAAGAGATAACAAGACCCTCCGGCCAGGGTAAAGGGGCGCCATTCCGTCCACATAGTAGTTGTGCCGTCAGCTCATAGTATTCCATACAGCTCGACAGGCCATGCAGCCCGGCGGCTTCGGCAGCGAGCCTGACCGATAATCGAAAGATAGTGCAGAATTCACTGCTGCCGAAGCAACGAACGAACGAAAGACCCGACCTTTTATTAGGCTAGGGTGCCGACCAGATAGTTTTGCCTTCCGAGTCAACTAAAACAAGGCGAGGATTGCCATCTTTGTCTGTAGCGAACACTCCACGGGGTTCGCCTGTTGAATCATTCAAACCAAGGAGAAGATTGCCATCTTTGTCTGTAGCGAACACTCCACGGGGTACGCCTGTTGAATCATTCAAACCAAGGCGAGGATTGCCATCTTTGCCTGTATCGAATGTTCCTCGAATTTCACCTGCTGCGTCCCATAAAGTAAGGCCAGGCTCACCATCGGTTGTGCTGAACGTTCCACGAGTGTTGCCTGCGGCGTCAACTAAAGCAAGGCGAGGATTGCCATCTTTGTCTGTGTTGAATGCTCCTCGAATTTCACCTGCTGCGTCCCATAAAGTAAGGCCAGGTTTACCATCGGTTGTGCTGAACGTTCCACGAGTGTTGCCTTCCGAGTCATACAAAGCAAGCCATGTCATATCTTTGTCTGTATCGAATGTTCCTCGAAGTTTGCCTGCTGCGTCCCATAAAGTAAGGCCAGGCTCACCATCGGTTGTGCTGAATATTCCACGAGTGTTGCCTGCGGCGTCAGACAGGGATAGGCTAGGTTCACCTTCAGCTAAGCTGAATGCTCCTCGAATTTCACCTGCTGCATCAAATAAAGTAAGGCCAGGTTCACCATCGGTTGTGCTGAATAGTCCCCGAAGTTTGCCTTCCGAGTCAACTAAAACAAGGCGAGGCTCACCTTTGTCTGTAGTGAACGCTCCACGGGTTTTGCCTGCGGCGTCAACCAGTTCAAACTTCTCGGCTCTTACCACCTTGCTGATAGCAGGCATTTTGCCTATTACTGCCGCCTGTGTCTTGGCTTGGCTCATCAATCCGCCGACATATCCCGCGCCCATCGCTGCCAGCAACAAAATGACTGTCTTCAATCTGTCTTGCATTTGAGATGCCTCCGGTATGTTTGATGACGATATGATACGCTTTACCTTGGTAATTTGCAAGTCCACTTGCTATCAGCTTTCTAAGTGCTGATGCTATCTTTTATGGACACGCAAAACTCAGGCGAAATACTAAGTTTTGTTGCTTGTTGCTTGTTGCTTCGGCAGCAGTGAACGCCAATTCTTCTTCAAATGACAACAAACGTCGCTGCCGAAGCCATCGGAACAAGACCCTCCGGCCAGGGGAAAGGGGCGCCATTCCCTCCACATAGTAGATGTGCCGTCAGCTCATAGTATTCCATACAGCTCGACAGGCCATGCAGCCCGGCGGCTTCGGCAGCGAGCCTGACCGATAATCGAGAGATAGTGCAGAATTCACTGCTGCCGAAGCAACGAAAGGGTGTTTTGGCGCTTGTGGGAAGGGATTTGGCTTGGGGGGTTAGCATGCTGCTCATCCTTCGAGAGCCTCAGGATGGCGAAACGGTACGCAGCATGGCGAAGTGGAGTAACATGACGATGGAGCCTTGGTAATTTGTTGGCGGAGAGGGTGGGAGTCGAACCCACGATGCCTTGCAGCATACTTGTTTTCGAGACAAGCGCGATAAACCACTCTGCCACCTCTCCGCGCAAACCAAAAACCGGAAAATCGGAAGCCAGGATAAGTTCCCATCCTCCGATTATATTTGTGATTCTAATTGTGGTGGCCGAAGAGGGAATCGAACCCCCAACGCCCGCCTTAGGACGGCGGCGCTCTATCCATTGAGCTATTCGGCCAAGATATGGCGCGCCCGAAGGGATTCGAACCCCCGACCTAATGGTCCGCAACCATTCGCTCTATCCCCTGAGCTACGGGCGCACGTTTTTGAATAGCTCCTCCCAAGGTGCGGGGAAGCTCACCGACCTACAAAGTATACCATCCGCCGCGTTCGCATGTCAACCCACGCGAAGTAATCCGGTTACTTCGGCCCCAACGGAACCGAAGCAACCGAACAAGCACCTCGCGCTCCCTTCTATTCCCTGTTCCCTGTAACCTGCCTTTGAAATCGCACAATATTTGATCGTTTCTTACCAGCGTATGCAGGGTAAATACGGTATGAAGATTACCATTTGAGTTAAGGAGGCCTATATCATGCAATCTGCGCGCGTGGTATTCTTGATGATTATCTTTGCAGTGATGGCGGTAGGCTCTTATGCCCAAACTTGTCCTGCACCTACAACTGCTTGCCCTACATGTCCCAGCGCTCCGGTGGCAATGCAGCCAACCTGTCCGACTGGAACTTGTGGGCAACCTTGCCCACCGGCAATGGTGATTCCTCCGTCGTGTGCTATTCTCGGCGGCCTGGGCGGCGGCCCGCTGGCTATATTGGAAAGCACTTGCGCCGGTCCGGAATTTGATCGTCTCTACATAGAGAACATGTTTCAAATTCACACGGACATAACCGCGCTGACTACGCAGGGCATCGAGCAGACTACCGATAAAGGTCTGAGGAATCTTTCCGGAAAGATTCGCACCGAGCAAAGCGACCAGAATACAAAGCTGGCAATGTGGTATCGAGACATGGGGCTGGGACGGGTCAAAGTAGACTATTGCAAATCCGGCACCATTATAAATTGTCTCACGAACCTGTGTGGAGCAGGCTTCGATCCGGTCTACGCACAGACACTTTCGGATGCTCTGAAGACGCTCAGAGATTCGGCTCTGGTCTCTGCACCGAAACTATCTCGCAGCGATATGAAACATCAGGCGGAGCTTGTGGCCAGGACGGCTCAAAATGAAATAGACATTCTGCAGAAGTGGATTTCGACGCACGGCACAGTGCCAGAAAAGTATTAACGAGCGGGTGACGCAGTTGTCACCATGAGGATCAAAAGCCCCGGAGCGAAACCTCCGGGGCTTTTCACGCGCTATTTTGAAGTCAATACCGAATATGATCGAACTGAGGAAAACGGATCGCCTTCTTTTGTCATCGCTAAAGCGCTTACTCTGTTTGATATAGAATAGACTACAGCCTCAACCGGCATCACCGACCAACCAGACTCATAGCCCTGAATATCGGCCCATGGAATGTGCACGTCCGTGCTGTAGCCATCTAAGGCGCTCTTCCAGGTTGCTTTGGCAGCGCTCTTAAGAAGACCCGCAGACCGCTGAGCCGGTTTGTACAATTGCACTAAGGCTGATTCATCAGCCCCTTTCTGAACCATAAATAGGGATATATCCTTTTCGACACCGCTAGGTGTAACCAACACGTAAACTATTGACTGCGGCTCACCGCGCTGATTATCGATGGGTTTGGCATAGGAAGGATCAATCACGTTTACCACCGCTCTCAACCCATCTTTTTCGGGATACCATTTGATTTTTGCCGAAAAACCGGCCGCCGCTTGCATCTCCTGCCTCAGCGGTTTGTCGATGGCTATTTCTTGACCAGGCCTGATCTTACGGCTGAAACGCACAGCCAGCAGCTTCTTGCGCAATGCCGATGCGCGGCTGGAGTTGCCCGATTTTTCGGCCGCTAAATAGTCTGCGGCTATCTTATCGATAGCGCCGTCTTCAACTGTAAATTCACGCTCGGCGCTTAACACGCCAAGAATGCTCTTTGTGTCTACTTTCAATCTGAGTGTATGTTTTCCAGGTTTCAGTGAAGGTACGCGCACGGCGTACGTAGGTCCGCCTCACCCACCCCCCGAAGCTTCGACCGCCAGCATAGCGCCGGATTTGTCAAAACCTACCTTCGGGGCCACCTTTCCGCTACTACTCAAAGTAACATTTTTGAATGAATCGCCGATGTTGATTTGCCAACTTATCGGTTCGCTTTTCTTCGCTGTTAGTATTACTTCTCGTTTGTCAGCATATACCGCCATCTTTGGCTTGCCTGTGATGGTGAATACAGTTTGCTTGTCAGGCTCAACCGTGATGACTTTGTCAACAATTCCATTCAACGCGGTCTTCTTCGAGCCGCTGCCCAGCTCCAAAGTGCAATAACTAAGAGTGTATTTGCCAACTGGCAGCATCACAGCGCCTTTGTTGACAGTAGGTCTGCTATATCTTCCAGGCTCACCGGTGACATTCAAAGACCTGCAGACACCGCTCTGGCCAGCAATATTACTCGCTCGCACCAATAGCGTACCGAATTGGCCGGTATAGGGCTCCACAGTGATTGAGTTGCCAGCCGCATTGGCTTTTACGATATAGCCTTTGCCAGCAAGAAGATTGACTGTGCCCTGCGACAGCATTTGCGGACTCTCTAAATATGGTAAGGCCACTGCTCGGCCAAAACCGTTGGTGTCAGCATATACGTAGTCACACAGGGTGTAGCCTTGATTATACTTATACGCATCGTTGAAAAGGCCATTGTTGTTGCTGTCAACGACAATTGCCGAAATTGGCCCTTTGCTGGAATCGATAGTCCCTTTCCAGCCGCCTTTTCGCAACAATTCCTGAGACCTGCCGCTGGATATCTGCCAACTGATCATGACTGGATTATTTGTTTGCTCAGCACCCGTTCCCTGGCGGGATTGAGCAAGCGCCCATGGAGTCGTAGCATAGCTCTTGCTGGCTGTCCACTTGGTGGGTTCGTCATCGGTCAAATCGCCGTTGCGATTGAGATCGACATACGCTATATCAAACCCCTTGCCTGTGCCTTTTGATTCATCAAATAGGGCAAGAAGCAGACCGTCATCTCCGAGGCCATCAAACGGAACACTCATATATAGAGGGTTCTTTGAAATCAGCTTTGGCAGCTTGCTCATTTTGAACTTAGATTTGTCATTGTCTCTGCCCAAATAATAGCCACCGACACTAGAATCAACTTCAGGGTCCCAAGTAAGCTGGTATGTGCCAGGCTTAAGCTCAAAACCCGCAGGAACAGGTTTACTCATTACGCTATAATCGTCGTTAGTCGAAAAATGCTCAAATTTGAGAATCACATCAGACTTATCATCGCCATTTGCAACTGTAAAGTCCAAATTCTCCGGAGTCCGGGTAGAGACATATCTTCCATCCATTCGAGCATAATCAAGCGAGATACGTACATTCCCAGGCGGAACGCGAAGGGCAAATTCACCTTTGCTATTAATTTCTACATTGTCTGGATTAGTATCTGCTCGACCTGCATGTTTAACATTAATGTAGCCTCCAGATGCGAGCTTGCCAGTCTCCTGGTCAACTACTTTGCCCCTGATAAGAGCTCCTTGCACAAGTTGCAGATCAATATGGTTTTTCTGCTCCGGTTTTATCTTCACATTTGCAATTACCGGAAGCGTCCATTGTCTAACAGGACCAGCTGGTATTATCACTCCATCCTCGGTGTAATGGCGGCCTTGCGTGGGAAGTGTTATATTCACCAGCCTGGTAGGAAGATCGGCAAATATGAACTTGCCGTTCTTGCCGGTTTTTGTTACCACTTGACGATAACCAGTTTTGGGTGAACCGTATGTGCTTACAAGCTCTAAACCCTCGGGCGCAGTCCCAGCCTTGCCAGGCAAATAGACAGTGCCGCTTAGAGTTGATGCCAGAGGATCGGTTATTTTTAGATATTTCGCAATGGTCTTCTTGTTGAAAGATAGATCTACCAGCGTATGGCCCGGAGCTTTTACTTCGAGGCGCATTTGAAGTTTATTGAATTGGCTAGTGTTTGGAATATGGCGAAGCGTAAATCGACCATCTTTGCCCGTCATAGTTACGCCAGCAAAGTTTACCCTGGTCCCAAACCAGAACCACGGTTTCAACTGCTTCCGCTCATCCGCCGGGCTATCCCAAAACGAAAAAACCCGTATTCTGATCGCAGCGCCCGATACAGGTTTGCCTTTTGAATCCACCACTCTGCCGTAGATCTTCTTCTCCGGCCAAAGTTTGATCCGAACATTTTTCTTGAAATTTGCCTTCCCGCGGTAGACCATGGAATATGCATAGCCATTGACCTCCGCGAAATAATAGTGCGAGAATCCCTGTCGTTGTTGATAACTGAATCTGCCCTTAGCATCGGCACGAAGTATCTTGTAATTGGATTTCTCAGGTAAATTCTTGTCATCCGCATACACAAACACTTTTGTCCCGGCCATTGGCTTGCCTTTGGTATTGACCACAACACCATTTATTGCAAAAGCGGCAACGCTCAAAGTCATCAACGCCGCAAATGCAACTACTACAGCCAGTAATTTACGCAAATCTATTCCTCCATTCTGATTTTCGGAACACTTAATGCCCGAATATTACGCTTGATTGTGATAGTATACCATAATATTTATGAAGATTCTACGCTTCCAACAATTAGTAATAGCTCACCAATGATGTGTACAGCCTTAGCATGCTGAGCTCCGTCGAAGTATGCGGCTGCGAAGATACGCGTGTTTAGACTTAACCGCACCCTTCGACGGAGCTCAGGATGCTGGGTTATTTATGTTTTCTCACTAAGAGTGAGCTGTTACAACAGTTAAGACGCTCAATGTAGCATAATTTGTCTGTCGATCATAAAATATTTACTTAAATTTAAAATTGCGAGTGCGTTCACCTTTCACGGTTTTGCGCACTCGCAATTATAAGAAGAATATATCAACTAATTTTAAGAACTCGTTGCCTACTTAACTGCATCTTTTAGAAGCGCAATATCCAATACTTCATCAGCATGAGCCACCAAGTGGAATGTCATTTCGGCGCGAACGTTTTCAGGAATGTCCTGAAGATCGTTCTTGTTCTCCCTTGGTAAAATCACGGTGCGAATGCCTGCTCTATGCGCTGCAAGAACTTTCTCTTTTACGCCTCCAATTGGAAGCACCTTGCCTCTGAGCGTGATTTCGCCGGTCATGGCAACATCCTTGCGCACTGGCCGCCTCGTGATGGCCGATGCGATTGCCGTGGCGATTGTTATACCCGCCGATGGCCCGTCTTTTGGCACAGCGCCTTCGGGGACGTGTATATGTATATCAGAGTGCGAGAAGAAATCTTCATCAACTCCCAGCTTCCTGGCTCGCGACCTCACATAAGTGAGCGCAGCTTGACCGGATTCTTTCATCACATCTCCAAGCTGGCCGGTAAGCATCAGGCTGCCCTTGGAAGCGCGCATCATCACCGCCTCGATTGAGACCACATCCCCGCCGACTTCAGTATAAACAAGGCCGGTGACTGCCGCCACCTCGTCCTTTTCCTCCGCCCGGCCAAAATGATATCTTCCAGCGCCAAGGTAAACGTTTACATCTTTATCCCTGATAATGGTTTTGCGCGTCTTGCCTGTCGCAACTTCTTTTGCAATCTTTCGGCAGATTTTGCCTATGGCGCGTTCAACTCCACGAACGCCGGCTTCACGAGTATACTCGCGTATCAAAAGCCGTATTGCCGGCTCCTGAATCGAAAGAATATTGCTATTGAGGCCATTTTCTCGAAGTTGCTTGGGTATCAGATACTGTTTACATATCTGAACTTTTTCATCTTCTATATATCCTGAGAATCGGATAATCTCCATTCGATCTCTAAGCGGCGGAGGGATAGTTTCAAGCACATTCGCCGTGGTGATGAACATCACGTCTCGAAGATTGAAAGGCGCCTCAAGATAATGATCGCTGAAAGAATTATTTTGTTCCGGATCAAGCGCTTCCAGAAGCGCCGATGACGGGTCCCCCCGGAAATCGGCGCCGATTTTATCGATCTCATCAAGCATAAACACCGGGTTCTTTGTGCCGGCCTGCTTAACTCCCTGCACAATTCTGCCTGGCAGCGCGCCGACATAAGTGCGCCTGTGGCCTCGGATTTCGGCTTCATCACGAATGCCGCCCAGAGAAAATCTGAAGAACTTACGTCCCATCGCCTTAGCAATCGACTTTCCCAGACTTGTCTTTCCGACTCCAGGAGGTCCAACAAAACAAAGAATTGGGCCTTTCATCTCATTAGTGAGCTTGCGAACGGACAAAAACTCGATAATCCGCTCTTTCACTGTATCCAACCCAAAATGATCGTCGTTAAGAGACTTCAGCGCCTCGCCAATATCCAGCGTGTCTTCGCTTTTAATCTCCCACGGCATCGATATGAGCCAGTCGAGATAATTCCGAACAACAACACCCTCTGGAGCAGCATAAGGCATTCTATCGAGCCTTTCGAGCTCTTTTACTGCCTTCTCCTCAACATCAACAGGCATCTTCGCGGCCGTGATCTTTGCCTTAAACTCATCCATTTCGCTGGCGCGGCCATCACGCTCGCCGAGCTCCTGTTGGATTGCCTTGAGCTGCTCACGCAGAATATACTCGCGCTGAGTATCGCCCATTTCCTTTTCAACACGGCTGCGGATGTTGCGCTGAATATCCAACACTTCCATTTCTTTTTCCAGCAGCGCATTGAGCATTTCGAGACGCTTGACTACATCCACCATCTCAAGCACTTCTTGCTTGATTTCGGTCTTCAAAGGCAAATGCGGCATTATCGTATCGACCAGCTTTTCGGGGTCATCCAGGCTCGCCACGCTCATCAAAAGCTCAGGGGGAATGGGTCTACCGTTGTATCCGCCCTGATTCTGGACAATCTGGTCAAAAACAGATGTCACACTACGCATCAGCGCTTCGGCCTGATTACCTGCAATGGGTTTGCTGTCATAGAGCTTTATGCGAGCTTTGAAGAATGGATCTGTGGACAGATACTTTGTGATCCTGGCGCGCCGAATGCCCTCGAGAGTAACTCGCACGGTGCCGTCAGGCACTCTCAGCACCTGCATGATCTCCACAACGATACCTACCTCATAAATATCCTCCGGGGTAGGATCTTCAACAGAAATATCCTTCTGTGCCACAAGCAGCAAATAGCGATGCTTCTCCAAGGCTTCATCGAGCGCACGTATGGATTTCTCCCTCCCCAGAAAGAGAGGAAATAGCATATTTGGATAGTAAACCGTATCCCTGACTGGCAGGACCGGAATCACCCTCGGCAGTTTTCGGGGAATTCCAGACTCTATCTCAGATACAGGGATATTGTCCTGTGTCTCGCGATCATGGTATGACATATATTACAACTACTACGACGCTTTGCTGACCTCGTTGAGGGTGATAAGCGTTGGCTCCTTCTTATGCAAAATGGTGTCTTCAGAAACGATGCACTTTTTAATATCGGTAGCTGACGGGATTTCATACATGATATTGAGCATCACTTCTTCCATTATAGCTCTCAGCGCTCTAGCGCCCATCCCACGCTTCTGCGCCTCTGCGGCGATAGCGACAAGCGCCTCGTCGGTAATAACCAGATCAACACCATCATATTCAAAGAACTTCTTATACTGCTTAACCAACGCATTCTTAGGCTGGGTCATAATCTTGACGAGAGCGTCCTGATCAAGCATATCCAGTGTAGTCACCACCGGCAAACGTCCAACAAACTCCGGTATCAAGCCATATTTCAGTAGATCTTCCGGCAAAACATGCTTTAAAAGCTCCCCGGGGTTGAAGTTTTTCTTGCTCTTAGCATCGGCGCGGAATCCCATGGAATGCTGAGCCATTCTGCGCCCGATAATATCTTCAAGCCCTTCAAAAGCGCCGCCGCAGATAAACAGCACATCGGTTGTGTCCAAATGCACATACTCCTGCTGCGGGTGCTTCCTTCCACCCTGAGGCGGAACGGCTGCCACAGTGCCTTCCAGAATCTTCAGAAGCGCCTGCTGCACACCCTCGCCCGATACATCTCTTGTGATAGATGGATTATCAGACTTCCGCGAGATTTTATCGATCTCATCAATATAAATAATACCTCGCTGAGCATTCTTTATAGTATTCTGAATGGTGTCACCGGTATCCGCGGCCTGGAGGAGCTTCAGGAGAATATTCTCAACATCCTCTCCAACATATCCGGCCTCGGTCAACGATGTCGCATCTGCAATTGCAAACGGAACGTTGAGAATCTTCGCCAGAGTCTGCGCGAGCAGAGTCTTACCGGAACCCGTCGGCCCAACAAGCAGAATATTGGACTTCTGCAGCTCGACATCAGACGGCGGGCAGTTCACCCGCTTGAAATGGTTATACACCGCCACAGACAGGGAGCGCTTGGCTTTCTCCTGCCCAATCACATACTGACTCAGAATGCGGTAAATCTCCTTTGGCTTAGGTACAGATCCACCAACAGAAAAATCATCGCTCGATTGCGCTGTTTCACCCCTGATAATGTCGTTGCAGAGCTCCACACACTCAACGCATATACCGCCGTAGACGCCCACAAGCAGTTTCTTGACTTGGTCGCGGCTTTTGCCGCAGAGAGCGCACCGTTCGCCGGTGCGATCATAACCGATCCTCGCCAAATTCGTAATCCCCCTATACAAGGTCTTAGGTGCTAGGTCTTAGGTCTTTGGTATTTCGGGAAACTTGTTTCCCGAAATACCTAAGCATCTTACTCTACATTAAAGATGCAAAGAGGCCGAACACATTGTTCGGCCCTGTAACTATCATATTACTCGCCCTGTGCCTTCAGCACATTGTCGATGAGGCCGTATTCTGTGGCTTCAACAGGCGACATATAGAAATCACGATCTACATCTTTGCTCACTTTATCAAGCGGCTGACCGGTATGCTTGGCCAGCAAGTCGATGAGCAATGATTTATAGCGCAGAACTTCCTTCGCGACGATGTCGATGTCGGATGGAGACCCGTGGAATCCGGCGCTTCCCTGATGGATCATAATCCTGGAATTAGGCAGCGCCATTCTCTTGCCCTTCGCCCCACCGGCCAGCAACACTGCGCCCATGCTCATAGCGTGACCAACGCATGTGGTCGCCACGTCAGGCTTGATGAACTGCATTGTATCATAAATAGCCAAACCTGCTATCACTGAGCCGCCAGGGCTGTTGATATACATATCGATGTCTCTGTCCGGGTCTTCCTTGGTCAGGAAAAGCAGTTGAGCTATTACGATATTAGCAACATCATCATCAATCGGGGTGCCGATAAAGATAATCCTGTCTTTCAGCAACCTCGAGTATATATCATACGAACGCTCTCCGCGTGCGGTTTGCTCCACTACAAACGGCATTGGAACCATAGCTTTGAACTCCTTTCAAATAGGCAACCTCCACGTGCTTCGACGGGACTCATGCTTCGACGAGGCTCATGCTTCGACGGGACTCATGCTTCGACGGGGCTCATGCTTCGACGGGGCTCAGCATGCAAAGCTGCCTATTTCCCTATATTATTAATATTGGAAGATTGGACCAAAAAGTCCATCACTTTTTTCATTAATATTCTATTATTTACTGAAGGCATGCTCCCTGTCTTCTCGACATACGCTCTTATGGTCTCCACCGGAACCTGGTTAGATTCGGCCATAATAGCCAGCTCTGCCTCTATATCATTTTCCACAACATTCAGGTTCTCTTTATCAACTATCTCACGTAAGACCAATCTAGTTTTCAAATCGTGCCGCGCTTCAACTGCAAACTCCTCGCGCAGCTCCTTGTAAGTGGAACCTTTATACTTAAGATAGTCCTCCAAAGTGACTTTACGCTTCTTGAGACCCTCGACAACTTCCTCGACTCTCTCGTTGACCATCTCCTCAACCATTACGTCAGGGAAATGAACTTGCGAGCCTTCAATAATCTTATGCACGATCTTGTTTCTGACTTCATCATCAGCGACCTCTTCAGAGGCCTTTATCATCGCCTCCTTGATCTTAACCTTAAGCTCCTTGACTGTGCTCACAACGTCTGGCCGCACTTCAGCGGCCTGCCCTTCTTCCAGTTGCCCTCCGCCAAATATACTCGCCACCCACTCATCATTCAGCTCAGGAAGATTCTCCTCCCGAATCTCGGTCATCTTAATACGCACTGGAACAGTCTTGCCCCCAATTGCCTCGTTGGCATAGTCCTTGGGATAATTAATCTCAACGACCTTCTCCTCACCAACAGTCATACCCACAAGACCCTTGTCGAAGTCCGGAAGGTTATCGCCAATCTTCGCGACGCTGCTCTTCATCTCTTCATTTGGGTTGGATTCTGTCTTGGTCTCAATACGCACAACATCGCCGTTCTGGGCAGGCCGGTCAGCTTCAGGATACTGCGCGTGCCTCTTGCGAATGCTCTCCAGCTCAGCGTCAACTTCCTTAGCCGTGATAACCGCAGATTTGCGCTCTGCTTTAATACCTTTGTATTCGCCAATCTCGATCTTGGGCGCCAACTGAACCTTTGCCCTAAACTTAAGCGGCTCACCGATCTCGAATTTTGTAATCTCCACATCAGCGGGAGCATAAGGCTCCAAATTAGATTCTTTCAGCGCCTCTGCATAAGCGGCCTGAAGAAGAATATCAGCGGCGTGCTCCTTGACTCTGTCCTCATCCAAAAATTGCTGCAAAATCGCCTTGGGCGCCTTTCCTTTACGGAAACCAGGGATGTTTACGCTCTTTCCTGCATCGATATATGCCTTGTCTATAGCTGCGCTGACCTTTTCGACCTCGATATCAATATGAAGCGCAACTTCGCAAGGGTTCAGTTCTTCCTGTTTAACCAGCATAACTCGGTTCTCCAATATTCTCTACATTTGATTCAACGAACAGCGCCCCGCCCCGCCCCGCTAGGGAATAGGGAACAGGGAACAGGGAATAGAAGCCAGTCTCCCTTCCCTGTTCCCTGTTCCCTGTAACCTGTAACCTATTCCCTGTTTGGAGCGGGGGACGAGATTCGAACTCGCGACATCCACCTTGGCAAGGTGGCGTTCTACCACTGAACCACCCCCGCATATCTGTTCCTCTCGGGCTCTGGTGGGCGAGAAGAGAGTTGAACTCTTACGCCTCTCGGCACTAGATCCTAAATCTAGCGTGTCTGCCATTCCACCACTCGCCCAGGCTTTGAGGGAACTGGTGGACGATCGGGGACTCGAACCCCGGACCAATTGATTAAGAGTCAACTGCTCTGCCAACTGAGCTAATCGTCCACATACTTCTTGATCGGCAATATTATAACAAAACTCACGTTTTGCCGTCAAGCAGAGAGTGTGAACTTTCGCTAAGTAGCCGTGTCTCTTAAACACGCCAACAAACTCATTTAACAACAAGATTATAACAAAACCGCATCAGCAATGTCAACACATTCCAGCCCGTATTATTCACGATGCGCGGTAGGCTTTGGCATCAGGATACCGAAGCAACTAATCTCTTCGGTATGCTGCGGGAACGGCTAAAACATCAGAGCTCCCAATTTAGCACATTCAAGAGTTCCCGCAGCCATGTAAGCGC
>JAPLCU010000009.1 GCA_026392045.1 Armatimonadota bacterium | reverse complement strand
AACAATGCTATTTGCCTGGATTTTCGCCGAGCTAGAGTAGATTGAAAAATCAAATATGGGGTCAGCGAGAATTACAAGGTTTTGAGCGTAAAACATAGCCGCAAATGGCCTGTTTTAGAAATTATGGGACGCTACTGAATCGAGTTCGGAATGACAAATACACTAAGACTGAACTCTTACGTCATGAGGCGGTTGCGATAGCGGCAATTATAGCACAAGTTCGATGTTTCGGTTCGCTTTTTGAGCCGAAGCCTGAAAATTATCCCGTCACATGAAGGCATTTTGCCGGTCGCCGTCGAACTCTTAATCAGAGATATTATGACAAATCCTACCGGCCTGCAAGCCCTAAATCTAACTATAGACCAGGCAATCGCCCTGCCTCGCGGCAAGAGGCGGGGGGTGGCTTCGTACCTGACACGGCATGGCTTTTATGAAGAGGCTCGCGGGCTTCTCACCGCTATGGTATCCGAAGACCCTGCCGGGCAGCTCTATCGCTCGTGGCTCGTTTACGCTCTCATCGGGTGCGGCGAAATTGCCAAAGCCCAGGCGCTTTCCGAAACGCTGCTTGCTGATTTCCCCGCGAGCCGAATGGTGATGGTTGCGCGCGCGGAAGCGCTCTTTGCTTCGGGCGACACAAACGCCGCGTTCGATGTCTTCAAGCTCTATATGGAAGACCCCGAAAAGAGCTACGGCTATTGGGGTAGGGCGGGGGCCGCCGCGCAGAGGCTCGGGCAGTGGACAGACGCAGACCAAGCCCTCAAGCGCGCGCATGAAATCTACGCCGCCCGCGAGGAAGACAGCGAAGATCAGATCATTCCCATCTATCTCTGGAAAGCCCTGGCTGCGCAGGCCGAGCATGAGGGTGTGGAAGAGAATCCTTTCAAAATCGAGCTCGAAACGCTCCGAATCGCCGAAATGGAGAAAGTGCTGGAAGCGCTCACAAAGCCCAGCAACTACACCGACCGCCGCAAGCCGCGCGTCCCTGAAATTACTACCGAGCGCAAGATAGACCCGGAGGTCGCCGCCACCACCGCAGCCTCTCTCGCCGAACCCGAGCCGAATCTCGATCTTGACGGTCATCTCAAAAAGCTTTTCGGCTACGACAAATTCCGTCCCGGTCAGCAGCGGGTTATCGAGAGCATAATCGAAGGCGTTAGCGTGCTGGCGGTAATGCCCACCGGCGCGGGCAAATCGCTCTGCTATCAGCTCCCCTCTATGCTTTTGGACGGCATCACCCTGGTGGTCTCGCCCCTGATCGCGCTGATGAAAGATCAGGTCGACGGCCTGCCCGCACACGTCCAAGAACAGGTCACGCTCATAAACAGCACTCTCGAGGGTGATGAAATCGACCGCCGACTCCGTGACATCCGCAACGGACGCTACAAACTGGTCTACGCCGCCCCTGAACGCCTCCGGCAAAGGCCATTCTTGCATGCGCTGCGTTCGCGCGGGGTCTCGCTGCTGGTGGTGGACGAAGCGCACTGCGTGAGCATGTGGGGGCATGATTTCCGGCCGGATTACCTATTCATAGGCGATGCGCTGAGTTATCTCGGCGACCCTACCGTGCTCGGCATGACCGCGACCGCCACTCCGCAGATGCGCATTGAGATATCCAACCATTTTCGGCGGCAGATGAGCATCATCAGCACCGGGACACATCGGCAAAACCTGTTTCTTGAGTGCAACATAGTTCGTAGCGACGAAGAAAAAATGCGCGAACTGATCAAAATTTGCCAGGAAATAGACGGCGCGGGCATAGTTTACACGCGCTCGCGGAAAAAGGCCGAGGACCTCGCTCGCCTGCTCAAACGCGAGCGGGTCAGCGCCGCCTTTTACCACGCTGGAATGGACGCCGAATCCCGCGCGCGCACTCATGAAGAGTTCATGGACGGGCGCTGGCGAATTATCTGCGCCACGGTTGCGTTTGGGATGGGAATTGACAAACCGGACGTGAGATTTGTGGCCCATTACTCGCTGCCCTCATCGGTGGAAGACTATTACCAGGAAGCGGGCAGGGCGGGGCGCGACGGCCTTCCCTCGCGCTGCATTCTGCTGTGCACTTCTTCGGACAAAGCCAATATGACCCGTTGGCTGAACAGCGAGCGGATCAATATCGAGCTGCCCAAGCGATGCTACCAGCTTATACGCGACCTCACCAAAAACTCACCATTCGCAGCTATTCACACAGATGATTTCGAGCGTGAATTCGGCAGTGATGAGACTAAAATTCGTTCCGCGATCAGCCTGCTTGAGAAGGCGGACATGATCAAACGCCACCTCGACATCCCCGTTACCGTCACGCTCACCCTGACCTCCAAAGGCGCGAGCGAGGGCGGCGCCGATTTTCAGAGCTTCATCCAAAACGCCCGGCTCAAAGTCGGCCAGCGCATGTCTTTGGAAACAACGGCGCTTGCCGGCCGTGTTTCGATGGCCCCGGGCGACGTTGATGAAAAGCTGCTGGACTGGCAGAGCGCGGGTTACATGACCTACTGGGGTTCGGGCCGGATGATGCTCATCGAGCGCCTCCCTGCGCCCAAGGAATCCAAGCGCCTGCTGGAAGATATGCTTGCGAAATACGCCCGAGTGCAGGAAATGCGGGTAGAGCTGACCATGCGCTACGCCGAAACCAGCCGCTGCCGACACGATGTAATCGCCGCCCATTTCGGCGAAAATCCCATCACCGGCTGCGCGTCGTGCGAAAACTGCGTGCCCCGCGAGCAGCGGAGCGAGGCCATAAGCTCCCAGGCCAAACCGATCTATGCAGACCTTACAGACTCCGAAAAGAAGCGCAAAATAGTCGAAACTGTGCGAATGATCCCAGGCAGAGTCGGCTTCACGGGCCTGGTAAGGGTGCTGAAAGGCTCCGTACAAAGTTACATAAAGCGAGACACATGCCAAAACTTCGGCATCTTCGCCAACCTCCCCAAAGCCGCCATCGAGCGCTGCGTGAACGACCTGATTGAAGAAAAACGCATAGCCCGCGATGATGGCGAATACAGGCTGCTATGGCCCGCCGGGGCTGTGATGGAGAAGGATTAGCGGGATTTATCACGAAATCACGAAAGGGGATGAAATTGCGGAATATTGGAAAGAGGCTAGCCTTGTTCACAAATCAAATCCGATTGAGAACGGTAATATTTGCTTTTACCAGCCTTTTCGCTCTCGCTACCCAACTTCTCGCTATCGAGCCCGATGCCAACCTCACGCTTGACGCCTCCACGGTGCGCTATAGCATTCAGGGTTTGGGTGGAAACTACGTTTTCGGGGGGCTTGCGAATCCTATCACCGCTTACACGCTGAGCCATCTCCCGCTGGCTTTTTCTCGTGTTCAGATGCAATTAGAGAACCTCAAGCCTTTTTCGGATGAGAAAGATTTAGACGCGGCCGCGCTCCGGCAGATCACTGAAATGGACAAGCCGGGTTCGGGCTTCTTTTCTTCAATGAAGATCAATGCCGAGCTTGCCCGCCGCAAGATTCCCTGCATTATCAGCATCTGGCGGCTGCCAGCCTGGATGTATAGCGCCGCAGCTCAGGGAAACGGCAACCGCATCGCCGCCGACAAATGGCCAGTGCTTTTAGCCGCAATCGCTCAGTATCTAAAATATTCAAAGGACAAATACGGTTTTGAACCTATTGCGTTTTCATTCAATGAACCGGATATGGGCGTGCACGTTAAGTTTACCGCCGAGGAACATCGCGACGCCATCAAGAAAATCGGCGCTCACCTGGCCGAAATGAAGCTCAAAACTCGTATGGTGTTGGGCGACGTGGTGCATCCCAGCGCAACGATTAAGTATCTCAACCCCACTGTGAATGACCCGGAGGCTCTGAAGTATTGCGCGGTGGTATCGTTCCATTCATGGGGTGGCGCTAGTCCCAAGGAATATGCCCTGTGGCCGGCGCTGGCAAGCCGCTTGAAGCTGCCTTTGATAGTAGCCGAAGCCGGGCCAAACTCTCGCGCCCTGAAAGATGGCTCGCTCAACACGCCCAAACATTCGTTGTCTGAGATGAAGCACTACCAGGAGCTTTTTCTATATGCTTGCCCGAATGCGGTCATACACTGGGAATACACCCCCGATTTCAGGCTGCTGGACAAGGACCCGGCAGACCCCAAGAAGCTCGTCCCGAACTTTCGCTGCGCCCTGCAAAAGCACTGGCTGACATTCGTCGTGCCCAACAGCAAAGCCCTGAAAACCGACACCGACCAGCCCGCCGTGCTCTTCACGGCATTCCAGACCGGCAAAAACTACACCCTGCAAATCTCAAACAACGGCCCCGCGCGCAAAGCAAACCTGACCGGCCTGCCTGCGAATCTCAAGCGGCTAAACAAAGTTACTTCCGAACTCTCAAACCTCTTCAAACAGGGCGAGGCCATACAGATAAAAGACGGCAAGGCAACGATAGACCTGCCCGCCGAGTCTTTCACAACACTTACGACGCTGAATGTGCCGAAGTTTGATAATTCCCTTCCCAATTCATAACTCAAAATTCAAAACTCAAAACTCGTTCCTTCCCCCCGCCGTTTTAGTATATAATATTGAGCGTAGAAGAATAACGCCTGGCAGATGCCATTGGAGATTAGCGATGATGAATATAACCCCGTGCCGCCCTAAATGGAAAGGCAATATGACAGACCGCGAGCGTTTTGTTAATCAGATGCATTATAAGCCCGTTGATCGGTGCTTCAATATGGAGTTCGGCTATTGGGACGAGAATTATAAATTGTGGCCGATGTTCGTTGAGAACGGCATCACCAATGAGGCCGAGGCCAACGCATATTTCAGCTTCGATAAGATTGAGTCGATGTGGGGAAGCGTTTGGATGAACCCTGGGTTTCCAGAGGAAGTAATAGGCGAAACTGAGACTACGAAGATCTTGATGAACTACAACGGTCTCACCGCTGAGGTTCCAAAAGATGGCCACGACACTATTCCGCATTATATCAAGGCATCGATTGTGACTCCCGATGACTGGAAAAAGTGTAAAGAAGAGCGATTCAGGCGTGGAACCCCTGAGCGCAAGGTCGATATCGAGGCCATGAAAAAGCGCTACCCCGCCGACCGCGATTACCCGCTGGGCGTGTGGTGCGGTTCTATGATTGGTATGATTAGAGACATGCTCACATTTGAAGGCCTCGCTTACGCCATTTACGATTACCCTGAGATGCTCGAAGATATGGTCGAGACTTCATGTTTGCTGGTGGAAGACTTTTTGGACCAGGCGCTGCCGCATTTCGCGTTCGATTATGCCAGCGCATGGGAAGATATTTGCTTCAAGAATGGCCCGATAGTCTCTGTGGACTTCTTCAACAACGTTGTTGTGCCGCGATATAAGAGAATTAACGCCAAGCTCAAGGCTGCCGGAATCGATATTTGGTATACAGACTGCGACGGCGATGTGCGCCCGATTCTGCAGGGCCTCCTGGAAGGCGGCATCAACTGCCTGTTCCCGTTTGAGGTCAACGGCTGCTCCCACCCAGGCGAGCTGCTGGATAAATACGACGGTCAGCTCAGAATTATGGGCGGGGTAGATAAGCTTGAGCTAGGCAAAGGTCCCGATGCCATTAAAGCCTACTTGGAGAGCCTGGCGCCGTATGTTGAGCGCGGTGGCTACATCCCATTCTGCGACCACCGCTGCCCGCCAAACGTAAAACCCGAAGATTATCTCTATTATTTAGACCTTAAAGAGAAGATGTTTGGGGGATAGTGGAAAGCTGAAAGCGGAAAGTGGAAAGCCCGGAAGGGAAGGGCAAGCCCTTGTTCGGGCAGATTTGCAATCTGGCCCGAATGGAAGTAATAGCGGAAAGCGGAGAGATCGGAAGGGAACGGCAAGCCCTTGTTCGGGCAGATTTGCAATCTGGCCCGCTATGGAAGTAATAGCGGAAAGCGGAAGCCCGGAAGGGAACGGTTCGGCGGGAGCCTCGCCCTCCCCTTTAGCTATTATGGGTCTATAATGCCGCGAAGAATGCTTTCAAGCTCGGTTACGTAAGCTTGGAAAGCCTTGCGGCCTGTCGGGGTGATGCGATAAACTGTGCGAGTTTTCTTACCTACAAAGGTTTTCTCGGTCTCGATGAAGCCCTTTTCTTCGAGGATGGCTGAATGCACCGAGAGGTTGCCGTCTGTAAGGCTCAAGATTTTCCTGAGCGTGAGAAAGTCCGTTTCCCCTACCACCGCCAGGTGCGCCATTATCGCGAGGCGAGTTTTTTGGTGGATAGCTTCATCGATTTCGCGCATGGCTACTTCCGATACTTTCTGGTCATCCACAGCCCGAAAACTATCTGATAGATTCCGAAAGACAGCGCCAGTTGAGAAAAGCTGATAATGGGTACTATTTCTCTTGGAATAATGGCCGGTTGTGATAATACCAGCAGGCTTGCGGAACCCGTGATGAGCTGGATTATGCCGTAGACCCAGACCTCCTTCACCGTGAACATACCAGCCGCGCATAGCGCAGCTCCGTAACCAAGCGCCCACACGCCCGGGATTGCATCGAGCGCGCCTTCGAGCATTGCAGTGAGCGAGATGACGAACGCTACGAACACGCCCGGGAATATGGCTTTCATAACTTGATAAGTGGCAGGCACCCAAATAGACCCGCCATTTTTCTGCGCATTTCTTTGGGCGAGCATGAGGTCTTCGGCAATGGCTGCAATAAGCACGCTGGACCAGGTCAGCGCATACCAATTATTTTGCTGAAGCTCTGAAATATTGAAATTGACCCAGTAGGTGATGGCGCACCCGATGAGTGCCAGTATGCCCGAAAGCACCCCGGAGAGCCCCGAAAAGTGCGTGTATCGAGCGGAACGCTCCATAACCTCGCGAATTATCTGAATATCTTCCTCGGCCTGAGACTTTTTCATAAGGTCCACCTTTGGGTTATGCTTTAATTTGCAAAGCGCTTTAGATATTATACAGGAAAAGGCGACGGAATGTTCCATCATTTGGAGAAATAGTTTCCGCGACGCTCCAGTTTTGAATTCTGAATGAAGGGAGGGTGAGATCGACATTGCTCGGGAGGCAGGTTGGTTTCGGGAACGAGTTTCCCGAAAGACCATGCGTGGAATTTGCTAGTTACGTGCCATAATCTTCTTTGCCTCTTCCAGCGCCTTGCCTCTATGAGAAAGGGAGTTTTTCTGGTCGGCGTTGAGTTCGGCCATGGATTTGCCGAGGTGCGGGAGGTAGAAAACAGGGTCGTAGCCGAAGCCCTGGTCGCCTTTGGGTTCGTGCGCGATTGTACCCTCCACTTTCCCCTCGCAGGTGCGGATTTCACCTCCGGGTTCGGCAATGGCGATTGCACAGATGAAGCGGGCAGTGCGATTTGCATCGGGGGTTTCTTTCATTAGTTCTAATAACTTGGAATTGCGCTCTTCGTCTGTTGGGGCGAAGCGGCTGGAGAAGACCCCCGGCGCACCATTCAAGGCGTCAACTTCCAGGCCGGAGTCGTCAGCAAGAGTGAGCTCGCCGGTAAAATCTGCATAGGTTTTTGCCTTGATTATGGCATTTTTGATGAATGTTTTGCCCGTTTCTTCAACTTTGGGGGCGTCGGGATAGTCCGCCAACGAGACAATCTCATACCCCATCCCCTCAAGAATTAGAGCGACCTCTTTCGCCTTGCCGCTGTTTTTCGTTGCTATGATGAGCTTCTTCATAGGATTAACAGGATACCCGAGGCATACAATATTCATCACAGAAGCACGGAAATTGGGAATCACGGATGAAGATTTGGAGATGATTATCTGATCAACAAAACCTTCATGCCACAGCGCCGAACTGCGCGTTCCTTCTGTATTTCCTTGATTCCGTGTTTCCGTGATTGTATTTCGAGCGCATTCGAGATGCCTAAAGAACGTCTTTCATTGTTTCCTTGACAAGCTTTGTGAGCTCGCCGGTGCCTTTTTGAGCGAGGTCCATCAGGTTATTGAATCGATTGCGGGTGAACGGCGCTCCCTCGGCGGTGGATTGAACCTCTATGATTCTGCCTGTTGCGGTCATTACTACGTTCATGTCCACGGCTGCGTTTGAGTCTTCTTTGTAGTTGAGGTCCAAAAGCTCTTCGCTCATAACCACACCTACGCTGATCGCGGCCATAAGGTCTTTGTAGGGCAGCTTCTTCACAATGCCGTCTTTTTTCATCAGCGCGCAAGCATCCAGGAACGCGATGAAAGCGCCGGTGATGGAGGCGGTGCGAGTGCCGCCGTCTGCCTGAATTACATCGCAGTCGAGCCAGATTGTCCGCTCGCCCCAAGCGCCCATGTCTGCAACCGATCTGATCGATCTTCCTACCAGCCGCTGAATTTCCTGGCTGCGGCCGTTGACCTGGCCCTTGGTGGTATCGCGCTGGGTTCGGGTATCGCAAGAGCGCGGCAGCATGCCGTATTCAGCGGTTACCCAGCCCTGGCCTGAGTTCTTGAGGAACGGAGGCACTTTATCTTCTATGGTTGCCGTGCAGATGACTTTGGTGTCACCCATTTCGATGAGGCAACTGCCTTCAGCGTATTTGTTGAAGTGTCGGGTTATTGTAACCTGTCTAAGTTGATCTGATGCGCGGCCATCAAGACGAATCATGTTATTGCTCCTAGCGTTGTGAGTGATAAGTAATAAGTTTTAAGATGTGGGACTTTGATCGTCTATTGTTTTGCCCATGGACTCGCCCACTATTCTGAAATTCGTAAGAAGACTTTGCATCGACTTCCAGACCTGGTTGTATTCGTGCTCCGGCCGGACTACTTCTGCTTCGGCGACTTCTATTGCTCGCAGCCCAGCGGGAGTGAGTAATGACATTCTGAACCTGCCCGGCTCAGGTAATGGATGCGAATCCGCGATTGGAAGACTTTCGACAAACGGTTTGGCTGAGTTGACGAGCCCCATTGCGGCATCGCATAGGCTGGGATGCTGCTGCATTACCCCCACCACTGCGAAGCCTTTGCTCGTAGCCAGCCTCGCGTCTCCGTCCGCATAACCCGCAAGCAATGCTATCATTTTGCCAAGCGTAAACTCGCATACCACGCCCAGCAATTTGTTTGCTTCCTGCTCGCTGGGTATATGCCCCAGCTCCCGCAGAATGCACCATGCCGCCATTTTTGACCTGCATTCCTCATCCGGTTGTAGAATGTTCAGTGCGGCCTTTATGGCGCCCTCAATATCGCCCGCAGCCTGCCTGATTCTCGCTTGAACGAGGTAGCTCAGCACATTTATCTCACCCTCAGCAGCGTCCAAAATACTCTGCGCCTTGGCAAAATCGCCCGCTAACGCCGCCTCGATAGCTGGCTTCATTGGAGAATCCAGATTGCCCATTATTTTGAGCATCTTCTCCAGGCTGGTGTCGCAATACGCATATTCCCTCAGTACCAGGAACATGGCGAACCTATTCTGCTTATCCTGCGCCCGGAGCGTCTTCATTCGGAAGTATAGCCGAACGAACAGCGCGCCGATGGCGAGAATTATTAGAATACCAATTATTGTGATGTAGTTTTCAGTCATAAGCTATGATTTTTGGGCGCAGCAGCCACCTGCTGAATGCTGAGAGCTGACTGCTGAAAGCTCCCCTAAATCGATCCCCCATTCGGCATGCTGCACTGCGTCGATGTTTCTGCCCAGAAATGCGCTGCCGATTGATGCGAAGCCAGCTGTGTCGCCGCTGGTGTAGAACTCATGCGGCGATGCAAGGGCGTCAGAAGTCTTTCCGAGTTTGGCAAGGATGGCCGCGAGCGTGCGAGTGACTTCATCGGCGGGGTCCACTATTGCAATACTCGAACCGGCGGCGGCCTCTATCGCTCGTTTTAAGAAAGGGTAATGGGTGCAGCCGAGGATGATGGTGGAACAATATTCGCTTGCAAGCGGGGCCACATACATGCGCGCTGCTGCCTTGGCCTCCTCACTTTCGGCCTGGCCTGATTCTACCAGAGGCACAAACTTCGGGCAAGCCTGCCCAACCACTTTGCACGCGGCATCCAAATGATTGATGGTTCTCGCGTAGGCGCCGTTGTTGATGGTGCCGGTAGTTGCGAGCACGCCGATTGGTTTTCCATTGGCGACGCTCAGCGCGGCTCTTGCGCCGGGTTCGATCATGCCTATAATTGGGACCTCGGGAAAGCGTTTCTGGGCAGTTTCCAGGGCGCTGGCGCTGGACATGTTACACGCCATTACCACGGCTTTGGCGCCTTTATTGATCAAAAATTGCGTAATTTCAAGTGCGTAACCTCGGATAATATCCATCGGTTTCTCGCCATAAGGGACGTGCGCATTGTCGGCAAAGTAGATGATGCGCTCGTTTGGAAGTGTGTTGAGGACTCGCGCAGCAACGCTAAGCCCGCCCAGTCCTGAGTCAAAAATGCCTATAGGTGATCTCAATTCTAATTGCCCGGTTTGAGCATGGTGGAACCCACATTGATGGGTGTGGTAAGGTCGGAGTCTCCACCCAACGTCTCAACCGTCTTCCCTTCTACCAATATTTGCACGCCTTTGACCTTGCCACCGCTATTCTTAACGACCGTATGGGCGATGGAGTTTACCGTAAGAGCCTCCTGGTTGGTGCCACCCGAGAAATTATCTATAAATTCCTTGCTAAGGTTAACTGTGGCAATGCCTTTGGAAACCTTGACGGGTGAGAGCAAACGGGTCCCTTTCGGGATCAAAGCGCCGATCTCTCCTTCTTCCAAGTTTGTGGCGAGGAGAGTTTCAACGGCAACATCAAGTATATCACCTTTGGCCTCGCCAGTTCTAGTCATTGGCTTCAGGTAAAACTCCTTTGATGTTACTTCGGGCACAAAGATAGTGACCTTTTTCTCTTCGTTTACGTCTACCAGGGGCGCTTGGTTCTGTGGCCTGGTCAATTCGGGCGTACCCGATACCCCGCGGAACTTGGTGTTGTAAAGATACGCTCCCGTCCCGAATGCAGCGAATACCAGCAGCGCTATCAGAAATAGCGAACCGATGCCCATTGATTTCTTAGATTTCTTTTTTGCCATGATGTCACTCCGTAATAGCGGAAAGCAGAGGTTCCTTCCCCAATTCATAATTCATAATTCAGCATTCATAATTCGCGAAGCGTTTCCCTTCCCCAACTCAAAACTCAGAACTCAAAACTCAGAACTATCTTCGCTCTCCCATTCATAATTCATAATTCAGCATTCATAATTCGCGAAGCGTTTCCCTTCCCTCATTCATAATTCATAATTCAGCATTCATAATTCATAATTCATAACTCATAACTCATAACTGTTTGGCTAATTTCCCTCAATGTATTCCCTCACGCCCTTGATTATCCCCTGGGCCACTTTCTTGCGGTAGTCGGCGCTGCATAGCTTTGAGCAATCTGAAGCGTTGTTGAGATACCCGCATTCTACGAGGAAACCGGGGATGCCGGTGCCTTCTAGCCTGCGTAAAACTGCCAGCCCGCCTGCGTAAAGCCGCCCGTCTGAGCGCGCGCTGCGATCACACATGCCTGTAATTGTGCAGACGTTGTCATGCACAGCCTCCGCCAGCAATCTGGAGCTTGGTTCAAGCATGTGATAATAGGTTTCGATGCCGGTCAAGTTGTTACGCGTGCCGTTTGAGTTGCAGTGAATGCTGATAAAGATGTCAGCGCCTGAGTCAACCGCAGCACCCGGACGTTCGGGGAGACCTACGGCTTGATCGGTCGATCTAGTGAGAATCACCTTCGCTCCGAGCTTTTGTAGCGAGTCGGCTACCTCCCGGGCTATGGCCAGGTTGATGTCCTTTTCCAGGATGCTGCCGCTTTTTGCTCCGGGTTGGATTCCGCCGTGACCGGGGTCGATTACTATTAGCTTCTCCGCAAGGGCGCCGCCGCTCTTATCGGGAGGCCTGACCAGCGCTGTGATCGAGTTTTCGTCGATGGATGTGTCGCAGATCATCGTGCGTTTTAGCGAAAGTTCCAGCCTGGTAACGCGGCTTGCCGGGTCCTGCGTGATTTTCATATCTGAAAGCAACGGGTGGGAGCCGCTGTAGGATTTCGCCGTATCCGCAAGGCTGCACGCCGGCAGCTTCAAAACTATTTTCGCGGGTTTGACTGCGTATGCCGCATTTAACGAACCCTTGTTTGATGTGGACATCACTATTTGGAAGCGCATATCGTCTAATTGTTCGATTTTTATGTCTGAAACCGTGAATGGCTTCGAAATCCCGATTGCCGGAGGAATAGCGGCAGCGCCCTCGGTCTTATCAGAGACGGAAATGTCGATCTTTGCATCCAGCGGGGCGCTGTTCACTTTATAGGAAACGTCTTTTTCGAGGTCCAAAACCACCCGCGCGGTTGTGTCATCAGACTGCCCGAGCCTGGCGCGGGAAATCAGAGATGAACCGATAAAAACCTCATTTGCAGGCGTGGCTATCTTGGTGGAACCGATGTCTATTATGAGCTTATTATTCGCGCTCCAGTGATTTACCTTGCAGCTCACGGGTATTGTGCAGTTGATTTTGAGGACGCCGTCTGCGAACTCGACTGATTCCAGCCGCGCGGTTAAAGTAAGAGTGCGATTTTCAGCATTCCACGCGTAATCCAGGCCGATTGCCTCGGCGACCTTGTTCATCGGAAGCATCGTGCTTCCCTTTATACGGACGGTTTCGATGTCCGATGTGCGGCCGAGGGCATTGGTGATGCTCATCTTGCCGCCAATCTCTGAGTCATGCGTCGCGCCGAGCGATTCTAAAATATTAACAGATCCCAGCACCCGATTGCCATCGAATACGGCTGATGGGGCTGCGATAGCCTCTCGTGTGCCAATCAAAATTCGCACGGGAACCAGTTCAGCATGAGCGCCCGTGATGAGAACAACTGTCAAAAGGAGTATTATTGAAGCTGCGATTGATTGCTTCATAGGCCACATCCTTATCTGTCTGGTGAAATTGCGTTGGTAATTAGGGCAAGACGCAGGTGCGAGCTTAATCTTGCACCAGCTTATTCCAGGTAGGTGTAATTTTACTGTTTTTGCGACCGAAACGCAAGCTTAACTACAAGGGAATAGGTTACAGGGAACAGGGAATAGAAGGGAATCTCCCTTCCCTACTTCCCTTCCGTGCTCTCCACTCTCCACTCTCAGCTCTCCACTCTCCCTCGACATGCTTCGGCTTCCTCGTTACTGAGGCCGAGTTTTGCCCTGATGACTGCCATTTTTACCACCGGCGGATAGGCTTGATCTGTCTTCATCCGCAGTTCTACATATTCTATCACCTCGAAAAGCAAGCGGCAGGCATCTTCATAGGGCAGATCGGCGAGCTTGGAAATGTAGCGGGCGGCGCGGTCGATGAGCTTGAGATTGGATGGGACTACATAGATCATATAGTTGCCCATAACCCTGCCGAGGCGCACCATGATGCAGGTGGAGAGGGCGTTCAGGAGCATTTTTGCTGCTATGCGTGTGGTAAAGCCGAGCAATGAGCTGTCTTCCGGCATGGGGACATACAACGCTTCGTCGACTCTGGTCTCTTGGTTGAGTGTATCAAAGAAAATCAGGCCGGTTTTGGCTCCTGAAGCTGCGGCCTGCCGCAGATTGGCGAGTAGAGTTTCACGGGCAGCATCGCTGGGGTGAATAATCCCGATAGCCCCATCCCCTGGCCTGAATGGCCGATTTTCGAGCCCATTCAGGCCTATATTGAACCGATATATCTCCTTAAGCGATATTCGCTTTATGATTTCACTGTCCCACTCGATAGCCCTGGGCTTGCGCTTTAGCATTTTCTCCCAGGCGGTTTGGGTGTTTTCGTGCGGCAGGAAGAGAAACGCCCAGGATTCTGAAGCCTGCGTGTCGCCATTTCTTCGGAATGGTGGGGTGCAGAACGTTGGCGAGCGCTCGGTGGTGTCGGTCAATACGTCGATAGCCAACGAATCGGCGAAGTAATTGACTCTACCACCTTGCCGATAAATAGATTCTTCAAGCTCGACCAGTTTAGCGAGTTGACTTCGCACAGTTTCAGAGCGCAAAGTTGCGTGCATTTCCTCAAGGTTTTTCAGTAATTGCTCTGGCAAATCCCTTCTATTCCCTATTCCCTGTTCCCTATTCCCTAAGGCCCGCAAAGCCATTTCCATTATGGTGAGCATCACGCATAGTTGAATGCTGGTGGCTTGCATTCGGGTGGAGCCGGTGATGGCCATGGGGCCGGTTGTGAGATTGATTTTCTTGATGCGGGGTTCGTCTATGACCTCATGGGAGCGCTGGACATGTTCGCGGAGAATTTCGTCTGGGTTATTATAGACGAAATAGACCTTCGCGCCGTGCTCGAGCGCTTCACAGGCGGTTCCGATTACCCATGAGGTCTCGCCACCCTCTGTGATTGCAAAGACGATATCTCCCTCACATACTCCCTGCTCGGCTATTTGACGGCGGCCAAACGCGGTGATGTCCTCAAAGCCTTCTACGCTCTTAATCAGCGCGAAATCTCCCCCTGCCATAATGCTGACTGTGCGGTTTTCCCAGTCTACGGCTGATGGAGCGGTGCGCTGCCAATAATCACGCCAGATGGAATCGAGCAAAATGCTCAGCCTGCCGGTGGCGCCGCAGCCGGTGAAGAAGATTCTCCCGCCGGACAGGAGTGCATCTCGCACTATACCCGCAATTTCTTCGAATCGGCCTGTTTGTGCGAACTCGCGGTATTTGGCTACAACATCGCCATCGACTTCAAAAATCAGGTCGAGCGCGGCTGGTATGTCGTTCTTTGCAACCTCGCTGAGATTCGCCGTGACGGGGTGAGAGGCTTCCGTCACCAGTTCACCCAAGCGGAACTGGCCCGATATTTTCAGAAAATCGTCTGCTCGCTCGCGTGCTGTTTTGCCGTCCATCGCAATGCCCTTTCTCGTCTATTGTATACTTTAGCACATTTTGAATGAAATTTATCGCGAAAACCCGAAATGCCGAAAACCCGAAAATTTATTATTGTCCAGCTATCTGATCGTCCGGCAAATCCGTTGCCGGATGCTGTATCGCGGATATCTGATCCGCAAACTGATGTGCGGTGGAATTTTTCGGCTAAATTAATTAGTGTCCGTTTATTCATAATTCATAATTCAGAATCTTGACAATTCCCCGCCTCATTCCTATGATTACTCGTGGAGGGATGATATGGATTTGCATAAGAATAGCTCTGAGATATATGTGCCGGATGATTTGCCTGAGAGTGAGGCTATTGCCCGCACGAGCCATATAGCGATTGGCGCGCACCATGATGATATCGAGATTATGGCCTACCACGGCATCGCCGAGTGCTTTGGGCGAGCTGACAGGGGATTTATGGGGGTTGTGGTCACGGACGGCGCTGGGAGCCCTCGGAGCGGCATTTACGCCAGCTATTCAGATGAACAAATGCGCGAGGTGCGGCGGATTGAGCAGAAGAAAGCAGCGGCGATGGGCGAGTATTGCGCTCTGGCTCTGCTGGACTATTCCAGTGCAGAGGTCAAAGACCCCTCCAACCCGAATGTGATTTCTGATATAGAAAATCTACTAAAGGCAGCTCTGCCTGAGATTGTATACACACATAATCTGGCTGATAAGCACGATACGCATGTGGCAGTCGCCCTGCGAGTCATTCAAGCGATTCGCCAGCTTCCCATAGAGCTTCGCCCAAAGCACATTTACGGCTGCGAGGTTTGGCGTGGGCTGGATTGGCTTATTGATGAGGACAAAGTGGTTCTGGATGTGTCTGCCCACGAAAATCTCGCCGAGGCGCTGCTTGGCGTGTTTGATTCTCAAATCTGCGGCGGCAAGCGATACGACCTCGCCACCATCGGCCGCCAACGCGCCAACGCCACATATCTGGCTTCGCACGACACAGACACTTCCACCGCCGTCACCTTTGCGATGGACCTCACCCCGCTAATCCAGGACGATTTGCTGGACATTGGCGAATATGTAAAGGGGTTTATAAATCGCTTTGCTGAGGTTGTGGCGGGAAGGGTAATTCAAGTATAATCTGCTACTTCATCAAAAAAGTGAAGGAAATCTGACCGCTTATGGGGTATAGGCATATAGCGGCTTGCGCAGGAGGTATGTATATGGCGGATAAGACAGGCAAAAAAGGGATTGGTATAATAGGTTACGGCGGGTTTGGCGAGTTCATACGGCAAGCATGGGATGGGATGGACAACGCCCGCGTGGCGGCTATTTGTGACGCGGACTCTTCACGCAACCCCGGCGATGGGATTGCGTTTTACACGAATATAGATGAAATGCTGGCGGATGCGAATGTGGACATAGTTTCTATTGCAACCCCCCCTTCCTCGCATAAGGAAATTGCTATTCAAACTTTGCGGGCAGGCAAGCATGCGCTTATCGAAAAACCCCTCGCGCTCTCTATGAAAGATGCCGAGGAGATCAAGCGCGTGGCGGATGGAAGACAAAGTCTTCGCCTCAGTGAAATACGAAAACGGCGTAATTGGCACTATCTGGCATTCGATTTCCAGACCCAGAGAGCTTGAAACGACCACTTTTCATTTCGCATTCGACCTTGGCGAGATTGAGATGATTGGCTGGATTCCTCTTGAGCTTGGAATTTGGGGTTGGACGGATGAAAAGGGCCTCGAAAAGCTCGAGGAACTGCTTGGGGATAACGCTGTTGTGGTCGACCCGATACCAGAGCAGATGGCGCATTCCTCTGAGTATTTTTATGATGTGGAATACGAACTGAACACAGTTATCGAGTTGGATGAGCCCAAGCTGCAGGTATATGCTGAGAGTATTCAGATGGTGATGAATGATATGATCGAGGCCATTGATAACCCGGGTCACAAGATGCGAATAGGCATAGACGATGCCATAGAGGCCGTGCGCATTGCTGAAATGGCGACTAAAGCGGCGAGATAATAATTATGAATGCTGAATTATCCGGAGGGGCATTTTGCGTTTACAGAGTATCCATCAGCGGCTGGGCGGGTGCGCATACGGGTGTCGGGATGTCCGCGAGTGATATCGCCAATATCTTGATTTTGTTGTTGTCAGGCAGCATGAGTTTAGCTGCGCCTTTGGGTGCGCTAATGGAGTATCTGAATAGGTACGAGTAGGCGTAGACTTCGTTTTGGCCATTTGCGTTGTGCCTGTGTGAGCAGAACCAGGCTACCGGTTCGGGTCTGATATAGCCGGGGATGATTCCATTGCATTCGTCCGTGCCGGGTTTCCACGTGCGCAGGTCCCATTGGCCGATGTAGCCGCCCCAGTCTTGAATGTTGAGCTCGATTGGCTCGCCGTCGAGCGTGAAAATCGCTTTTTGATCTTCGGGCGAAGATGCCGCGAGTATATAAACGCGGTTGGATTTGGCTTTGGGCAGCGTTATGGTTTGGCCGGAGCAGGTGACGCCGTTGGGCTGGTCGTTTGGGCCAAGTTTGAACGTGATGCCGCTCTCGGTGATCTCGCTCGGGAGCATTTCAGCGGGAATGCAGCGTTTGTCTTTGTCGAAGCCGCCGTTGGATTTTTCGCCGTCTTTGCTTGTGAGCTGGATGTCATATTTCAGCGTGACTGGTGTGGACTTGGGCAATAGCATGTTCGTTGGAGCTTCACCAAGCTTGAGCGCAAATGTGCGTATCTGGTAAGGCGTGAAATTTATATCCAACGCACTATCTTTAACGCTTATCAGACCAATAGGTTGCTCTTGGCCGTTTACCTCGCGGGCGGTCGTGATCGGCGCGGCGAAGCTGATTTTGACCGATTTCGCCTTTTTGCCGTCCATTTCCACCATTCTTAAGATAACTTCGTCTGTATCTTCGGCTTTTTTTACTGCCAATACACGAATTCTAGGGTCGCTGAGCTTCAGAATGGCGAATTTCTTGCCTAGTTTGCCCTCGTGCTTGATAGTCTCGAACGCGATCAGCGGCTGTTGCATTCGCAGAGCTTGCCAGTCGGTTTGGCCCTCTCGCCAATCTCCCGAATGCCCCGCTAGGCCGTAATTGATCTTGTGTTTGCCCCAATCCTGGCTTGCCTGATCATGGTAACCGCCGCGCGTGCCGGGGGTGTGTAGAAGGGTGAGGCGCAGGGTGCTATCGTCGGGCTTATCCGAGCCGTATTTGCAGTCTGAGAGCGCTGAAACGCCATACGCGCCCTCTTTATCTGTTAGATCGAACCATTGATGCGACGGCACCTCGTATTTTGCGGGGTCGTTATTGCCTCGCTGCACGCTGCAGGTTTCCCAGCTATAGGTTGCGAGCGGATTTGAGACGGTGAGCGGGAATACGGCCTTAAGGCAGCATTCGCGGCTGCGCCAATCTATTTGGTCACTGAATTCGATTCTATTGCCCGCGCTTCCTGCAGATAGGCGGACGATCTGCGTGAACTTAGAGCCCTCAGCCTCGCGAGTAACAGCGACGGCAACTCGCACCGGCCCATTTTCCAGAATACCGATGCTGGCTTTGCCATCCACGTAGCTGTGCGGCGGCTTGCTCTGATCCTCCCAGTCCATATTCCACGCTGGAAATTCCCTCGGGTTTTCATACTGGAAGGCAAGACACATGGGCGCAGAAAGAAGCTCATTCTTTGCGAGTTTGTCGTATATGCTTGACACGTCTCCGGCATTGTTAAGTTTGATCTTATAGCGCGCGTTTTCGAGGCTGGATTCGGTCACTTTGAGATTGCCGGACTTTGGTGTAATCTCGGACGGTTGGACATCATACACAGCAAACCCGACAGAAGGCGCTTTTGCCACAAACAGCACTTTCACCCCATCGCTGGTTCGATCAATAATTTGCGAGGGCGTTTCTTTGCCGTCCGGCCCGATTACTCGGGCAGATTTTGCTGTTAGCGGCACTGTGGCTTCAACTAAGTCCTCACGGGCGACGTTCAAAGGATTATAGATTACTATCGGCGTACCCTTGGCGCGGGTGTCCATTGCGGATGCAATTACTCCAACGGCCTGCTCCATCACGTTTGAAAACTGGTTCATAGCCAGGATTTCATCATTCCAGGAGTATTCATAGGCCTTGGGAATAGATGTGCCAGGGAGAATATCGTGAAATTGACCGCCCATAACCAGCGTCCAGGCGTCGTTAAGCTTCTTTTGTGGATATATCATACCGCCGAGCCAGCTTGCGGCTATCAAGGTTTTTTCGGCGCCGTCAGCAAGTTGTTCATTGTGGCGGTTCCATTTCTTCATGTATGCTTGCGAAGTGAGCGAACCCGCTGAATGCTGGGTCAGAAGCAAATCGCCCTTGTAGCGCGGCAGCCCGGCGATTTGGCTGGGCTTGATATCCTTAAATAATTGATCGGCGGAGGATGATATGATTTTAATCGGGCCGATGCCGCTTACGCTCTTTTCGACCCATTTTACTGAATCTTCAGTTGGCGCGCCGCCCTGGTCGCCGGTGCCGTAGTAACGGTAATCGGCAAATACGCCCGATGTTTTGCCGTTTTGATTGATTCTCTCCAGCCAGTTCTTGTTTTGTGAGAGGTCTTCACGGATCCTTCCACCATAATCGCCGGGGTCGAGCGCCGCAATTACGAATGAGCCATCAAGTCCTTCCCAAACACCAACTTTGAACGGGATGCCGACGGCGGAACCCCACGTGAGTTTCTGTGTGGAGAAACCCTTTATTCCACAGTGTGCAAGAATGCTCGGCAGCGATGCGGGAAAACCGAAGCAGTCTGGCAGCATATATTCAATGCTCGCCTTGCCTAGTTCGCGGCGGAAGTAATGATTGCCGTAAAGAATCTGGCGAATGAGCGATTCCGCCGAAGGAACGTTCACATCGGATTCTTCCATTGATGACCCGCATGGGAACCACCGACCCGCTTTGACGTAAGCTTTGACCTTTTCAAAGTCTGCCGGATAATACTCTTTCATCAAGCGATAGCGGTTGGCCCCGCTGAAATTGAATATATAATTTGGGTAGGCTTCAATGAGGCGGAAATTATCATGCATGGTAGCAGGAATCATGCTGTTGATCACCTGAGGGTAATCCCAGCGCCATTGAGTGTCCAAATGCGCGTAGCCGACTGTGTAAAGAGTCGCCCCTTTTGAAAGGTCCGGCGAGGCCGAATCTGGTTTATTGTCTTTCAATTCACACCTTCCCGGAATAGCCATTGTAACTAAGAATGTTGCCGCCATACCGAGCAATCCGAATCTTATCAAGGTCATTATTCCTCCAGTTTTGGTAACTCATGTTTACTTAAACGGTTGCAGCCAAATCCCCTGCGTGGAGGGTAGCGGAAAGTGGAAAGTGGAGAGTGGAAAGCCCAGAAGGGAAGGGCGCTAAGCGGAAAGTCATCCGCTTAGCGGACCTATGCCAATCACTGCGCCAAGCACTTCGCCACCCTGAGGTCACTCGAAGGGTGAGCAGCATGCTAACCTCTCAAGTCAAGTCTTCTCCGTGGCAGCGTTCTGCATCCACCTCTTTGGGTCTTTGGCGCCACCGGAGTTATGCTGCATAGAGCTGTACTCCTTCAGTCAGGGCTTGCCGGTAGATGAGACCCGACGTCTCACCGTAAAGTTTTAGATCCGAAACGGTGGCGACGACTACATCCACGTCCAGTTTGGAGCCAAGCAGAGCTCGGTATATATCAGTCATAGTATTGCGCCGGTGAGTCCCATCAGGCATAACGACAAGGATGTCTATGTCGCTATCCGGGCGAGCTTGACCTCGTGCAACCGAGCCAAAGAGCAATATCTGCAGTGGGTGCACGCTACTCCCTATCCGGTCAACTACATCCAAGATTCTCTCATCAGTTATGTTCACGAACATCACCAGTCCGGACGTTATTTTACCTTACAGAAGCTATTATAGCAGATTGAAGCCTGCTGTGGAATAAGGCATCGGTGTAAGGCCAGGGCAGCGCGCGTGCCGCTGGTTGCAAAATACAGCGAAAAGCTCTAATATTAGCACAGTTTCATGCATTGCATGGAGGTCAATGCAAGAGTGATAATATTGGTGATGAGTTTGCATCTATAACATAGGTGGCAGCAATCAAACAATTTCAGAACAACATTTCAAAGACGAATAACTTATAGGAGACAACCGATTTTGAAAATAGTTTTGCAGAAAAATATCGATGCGCTTAAAGCTTTCCCCTGGCGCAAATGCGCACAGTTTATGCTGTCGTTGCCCATTTTGGCGTGCTGCGGCGCGAATGCGGGGGCGTCTGCTGCAAAATCAAAGGAGCCGCCTGAGTTTAACTACCAAAACCCCAACTCAGCCCTGGACGTGCGCGACACGGTCATCCTGCCGGACAATGGCAAGTTCTATTCCATAGGCACCTGCCCGCCCTACTGGTCAGGCCCTAACCCTGGCGTGAAACTTTTTGTCAGCGATAATATGGTCGATTGGAAATTTGAAACCATGCTTATCGACGCTGAAAAACTGCCCCCGGAGACTTGGTACAAAGACCGATTTTGGGCGCCGGAACTTCACAAGATTAAAGGCAAATATTATCTGACATTCAACTGCCTCAATGAGAGCGAGAAATATAAGCATTATCATGCGTGCGGCATAGCAGTGGCAGACAAAATCACGGGGCCTTACAAGGTTATGACGCCCGACAAGCCGCTGACTCCATGGCCTTCCAACGACCTTACGCTGTTCGAGGACGAGGACGGCAAGGTCTATGCGTTCTTCAACAACGGCTGGACGGACGTGCATAGAATCTATGTGGCTGAAATGGACATGAAGAATCTGCAGCTTAAGGAAAAGCCCCTTGAGCTTTTTCACCAGGAGGCCGGAACGTGGGACGGCAGCGGCGTCGAAGGCTCCGCTGTGGTCAAGAACAATGGAACTTATTACTTGTTCTATTCCTCATGGACAAAGGGTTATGCTGTTGGCTATGCCACCGCTAAGAATATTCATGGGCCTTACACTAAGAACAAGAACAACCCTCTCTTCGGGGCATGGAGCAAGGATGGAAAGAACGTGGCCGTCCGCTATGGAAAGGACATTGAGGACGCCAATTTTCCATTCACGAGCCTGGGCCACAACCAATTCTTCACCGGACCCGATGGCAGAATATGGACTTCGTGCCATACTTATGCAACCGGTCATAAAGACGCCTCAATGATGATCGACCCGATCTGGTTTGAAAACGGCGAAGTAAAAACAACGGCGCCGTCTTACACCCCTCAGACTTCCAAGATATCTGCGGAAATGCTGAAGAAGTTCCCGGGGTTGGGAAAAGAAAGCAAGCCAAAGGATAAATAGAGTGTGCTTTAGAAAGATGTGCTTCGGGACGAAAAACAGTCCCGAAGCATATTAAAAATATCCGCCGAAATGCTGAAGCAGTTCCCGGGGTTGGGGAAGGCAAACAAGCCGAAAGAATAAAAGAGTGATACTCTTCGGGACGAAAAACAGTCCCGAAGTATATCAAATACAGATATTAGGAGAAATTGAATGAGTAAGTGCCGAGTCCGATTGTTGGTTGTACTTTTTGTCTTGTCTTTGGTTAGCGCGGCCCACGCTGAAGTGCAGCTATGCAAGATATTCAGTGACCACATGGTGCTTCAGCGCGGCAAGTCTGTGCCGGTTTTCGGGACTGCTGGCGCTGGAGAGAAGGTTGCTGTTTCATTCGGTGAAAAAAAGGTTTCAGCAACCGCTGACGCTCAAGGAAACTGGCAGGTGATGCTGCCGGCGATGAGCGCAAACACCAAAGGGCAACAAATGACCATCGCCGGGTCAAACACCCTCACATTCAGCGACGTGCTGGTTGGCGATGTGTGGCTTTGCAGCGGCCAATCTAACATGGATATGGTCCTCGGAGGCTGTAATCGCAAAGAAGATGTTGACAGCGCGAATTTTCCCGGAATAAGATCATTTCGCACGATAGGTGCGTCGGCGGGAGTTCCTTCGAAAATGCTGAAAGGCAACCCAAGCTGGGCCGTATGCACCCCTGATTCGGCTGGCCGATTTTCAGCAGCAGCATTCTATTTTGCGAGAAAGATTTACCAGGAGACTAAAGGTACCATACCGATCGGCCTCATAACGTCTTCGGTTGGAGGAACAAGCATCGATTTGTGGCTTGCTCCTGAAGGTTTTATTGATATTCCAGACCTCAAACCGCTCTTAAGCCAGCCAGTTTTGCCGGGCGGCCCATCTAATCTCTCAAATGGCATGATCGCGCCGATTGCGCCTTATGGCATTAAGGGAGCGATATGGTATCAGGGCGAAAACGCTGAACGAAGCGTGCAAACACCCGATAGCTATTTCCTCAAAATGAAAGCTCTTCAGCAGGGATGGAAGCGGATATTTGGAGTGGATGACTTTCCGTTCTATTATGTGATGATCGCGAATTACGGATTACCCTTGCAGACCGAGACTCCGGTACTCATCTCCGGCGGTTGGAATGCCGACACCCGCCTGCAACAGGCCAACGCCATGGCGCTGCCGCATGCCGGGTGCGCCTCGGCGATCGACATTGGCGTTTCGAAGGAAAGTTGGGCTGGCTACCATCCCGAAAACAAACTGGATGTCGGCGAGCGGCTCGCTTTCTGGGCCCTCAAGAATGATTATGGATTTACGAAGATAGTTGCGAACGGCCCTGTGCTGAAAGATGTGACATTGTCGGGCAATAAAGTAATATGCTCGTTTGATAGCATCGGAAGCGGTCTGATGGTCGGTTCAAAGGCGTGGTATCAGCCGACTAAGGAAATCCCAGGAGGCGCTCTGACGCGCTTTGTTATAGCTGGCGCAGATGGTAAATGGTTCCATGCCGATGCTGTGATTAAGGAAAACCAGGTCATTATGTCATCGCCATCGGTTCCTGAACCGCGCAAAGTCTCGTATGCCTGCTGGCAGAACCCCGAAGGATGCAATCTCTATAATAAAGAAGGCCTGCCTGCGGCCCCGTTCCATGTGGAGGACGTGACTAAGCGCTACACCATCGCCGCCACCGCCGGGGATGGGGGAACTATCACCCCGCCAGGCAGCGCGAAATTCCCGCAGCGGATGGCCGTGCTTTATACGATCAAACCGAAGGCCGGTTACTTTATTGAAGATGTGAAAGTGGACGGCGTTTCTGTCGGCTCAGTTCCAAACTATACGTTTGATCCTGTCTATGCCAACCACACGATAGAAGCGACTTTCTCTAAGAAAGCGCCAAGTTATAAGATAACAACTTCAGCAAATAGAGGCGGGAGAATCAAGCCGACGGGAACTATCTCCGTGTCCTTTGCTTACAGTTCCAGGGAGAAGATCGTTCCTATCCCGTCTTCCGGAGTTGTATCTATACCCCAGGGTGGAGCGCAGACATTTACTATCGTGCCGAATCCGGGGCTGGTCACAAAGTCTCTTGCAATTGATGGAATTGAGATCAGCGCGCGAGACAGCTTCTCTTTCATTGATGTCAGGAGCAATCATACTATCAGCGCATCATTTGCCTGCACGATTACGACAGAGGCGGGCTATGGCGGCTCAATCTCCCCGTGCGGCGATATGATGGCCGACTACAACGGCAACCAGACATTCAAAATTACCCCGATTCCAGGGTATTCGGTCGCGAGCGTGATCGTTGACGGAAAAGATGTGGGCGCAAAAGATTCATACACATTCAGCAACGTCTCCTCATCCCATACTTTTGCCGTGAAGTTCAAAGGCGGCTCTGACGCCACGGGAAAAATCCCGAATAAAGACCAGTTGATCTTGGCTTGCCTCGGTGAATCTTTGCCGTCTGGCAATGGAGGAGGCTGGCCGACAATGGTTCCTGAAGGCGGGAAGCTGAAACCTATAGCTTCGCCTGAAACGGTAAAAATCGACGGCGGGAAATTCAGCAGAAATCTCTATCTGGATGGTGACGGCTTCAACTTTGGCGCCTATTCCGAGCCGATACCGTGCAATGGCGCCAGCATTGTTGTAGCTGCGCGGCCAATACGCAGCGCGGCAGCTTCCGGGTGGTTTTCAATTGTTGACTGCTTCTATGATCGTCTGACTTTGGGTATCCGCAGTGATTCCGGGCTGATCTGCGTTCGGCGCAACGGACCTATAGATAACAGCAAGGTTGCTATTCCAGATGGCCAGATTACCATATTGAGCCTCATAGTGCAGCCCGATGGCAAGTATAAAGTATATGCCAATGGCACGGAGGTTATGTCAAACTCAGAACTTAGCGCTATGACAGCGCTGGCTCCGCCCGAGGCAGGATTTGCCAAGAGCATTACGGTTGGCCGCAATGCGCCCGATGACTGGACGACATTCAATGGCGATATCGGCGATGTTTTCCTTTATAAAGTTGCTTTAACGGATGATGAGCGCAAGGAATTGGAAGCATACATCGCGCATAAGCTGTCGGGACAGTAACTCTTGGGATATATGTGGAGGATTACTGGCAAAACCGCCTAACTACTAATTGGAACCTGATCAAAACTAACTTGGAGGAAAATTGATTAACATGAACTTGAAGAAACTATCTTTAGCGTTATTGCTTGCTATTTCAATGGCAACAATAATGAGCGCGGAGGGTTTGGCGCAGACGCCGCTAATAGACCTTGACGCAAACAAATTGTCTGAAGGCCCGCTCGCTGCCTGGAAAAACGCAGGCAGCCTTGAGGGCGCTTTCTCTAACGACGGCGCCAACCCGCAGGTCAAAGTGATCGACGGCGTGAAGGCCGTGGATTTCAGCGGCAAAGACCACATGCTGGCGGATTTCAAAGCACCGGCCTCTCTTGTTGGCGACAAACCCTGGACCGTTATTGTAAAGACTAACTGCAGGGAACTGACCGGTGAGCGCACGCTTATTTCGTGGTCTAATCGACCCGACAGATGTTTAGAGATCGGATACGGCGAAGCTACATTCTTTGGCGTTATCGGCACTTGGAGCAATGACGTTTCAGGCTGGCTGGATAACGTGCCTGTGAAAAATAAATGGCACACCCTGATTTATTCCTACGCAGGCGGCAAAGACGGCGAGTTTCAGGCGTGGTGTGATGGCGATCTTCGCATCAGCAGAAAGTTCTCGTTGGCTACCAAAGAAGACAGACCGTTTGTGATCGGCGCCTGCATGACCGGCGATCCTGCGCCAGGTGTTGGTTATGTGCATAATGTCAATGGCGCAATCGCCAGCATTAAGGTATATGACCGTGGATTCACCACGGTGCAAAGCTGGAATGCTTACGGCTTCAATTCGGCTATTTTATTGGCTCCGCAGCGCGGCGCTACAGTTGACGCGCTGACATCCATGCTGAAGTGGGAGAAGGGCAGCCCTGATGTTGCTTCCTATGCCATTCGCGTTAGCAATGACAAACTTGTTGCTGAAAATGATGTAAAGAGCACTGCAGGCTTCACTATAATAGATAAGGTCAATAAGACAGAATATGGCCCACTAAAGCTAAACCTTGGCAAGACCTATTATTGGAAAGTCGATCAGCTCGACGCTTCCGGCAAGGTTGCGCAAAAAGGCATTGTGTCTGAATTTAAGACAGAAACCGGCAACGCTGCCAAGCCTGTTCCCGCTGATAGCTATATCTTTGTTGAGGGTGGCAAGCACGAGCTTGCTTGGACACCGGGCAAGTATGCCGTTAAGCAGAATGTCTATATAGGTGAGACAGCTGAAGAAGCGCTGGCTAAGAAGAAACCCAATTTCGCCGGCCTGGCTGCGAGCGTCACTTCGGTCGAGTTACCCATCAAGAATCCTGCTTTGGGCAAGAGCTATTACTGGCGAGTAGAGACTATCAACAGCAATAAGCTTTCGGTGAGTAAGGGCGATGTATGGAGCTTCCGCACCGTCAGCAAGAAGCTGAAAGTTTATATTTCCTCGGGCCAATCGAACTCCGTCGGATGCAGTATGGTCACGGGTATGCCCGAAAAATACAAAGGCTTCAATAAGAACTGCATCATCTTCGTGCGCGGTGAGTGCATACCTAAGAATGAGAAAAACGAACCCGCTTATGGATGGGCTTATCTAAAAGATGGCCTCGGAAGCGACTTTGGTAACAGAGACGGCAAGGGAACATTCGGCCCAGAGCTCTTGTTTGGTTATAATATGGCCCCGCAAGACCCAAAACAGGTTATGGCGATCATCAAAATAGCTTGGGGCGGCACTAATCTTGGCGCACAATGGCGTCCGCCGAGCGCCGGTGGAACCGTTGGTGACCTTTACACCAAATGGGTCAACTTCTTCAATGAAGCTAAGTCCACACTCGACCCGGCCTTTGAACCCGAATTCTGCGGTATGATCTGGATGCAGGGCGAATCCGATGCGTCCGACAAGCAGATGACCGCCGACTACGCAAAGAACCTGACTGCGTTCATCAAAGATATTCGCACCGAAACAAAACAGCCCAACCTACCATTCGTGCTGGCGCAGATATCCAAAATGCCGGCATGGGGTCCCGACCTCGGCGACGGGGTTCGCGCAGCTGAGGTGGAGGTCGTCAATACGGTGCCGAATACAGGCACGTTCACGACCGACGACTACGGCATGGGCGATCCATGGCACTATGACACCGCCGGTATGGTATCCCTCGGCGAGCGTTTCGCTGTCGCTATGAAGAAGCTGGTCGAGAAGTTGTAAGTCATAAGTCATAAGTAATAAGTAATAAGTAATAAGTCCAGAACCAGACGCCTCGGTGCCAGCTACTTACAACTTAAAACTTATAACCTATAACCTACAACTGCAAGGATAAATGTCAAGTGTGCGATAACAAATTATTTGAAGGCAAAACCGCGCTTATAACCGGCGCTTCAAAACGAATTGGGCGGGCGATTGCGCTGGGCCTTGCTTGCGAGGGCGCGAATGTGGTTGTTCACTATCGCGCTTCAAAGGCTGAGGCGGAGCAACTGGCGGCTGAGATTCGAGCCTTAGGGCCGAATGCCTGGACAATCCAAGCCGATCTCTCGGTTTTGGATGAAATCGACCAGCTAATCGACCGCGCCTGTGATATCGCAGGGCCGCTGCATATACTCGTGAACAACGCATCGGCATTTCCACGCAATACGCTCGATAATCTGACATTTGACGCTCTCATTGATAGCATCAAAACAGACGCTTGGGCGCCGTTTGCGCTTTCTCGCAGCTTTGCCGCCAAACCCGGCGCTCAGCACATAGTGAATCTGCTCGACACCCGAATATATTCAAGCTATGATTTTTCGCATGTGGCATATCTCTCTGCGAAGCATTTGCTGGGTCTTTTCACCAAAATGCTCGCCATTAAGCTTGCGCCTGAGATTGCAGTGAACGCCGTCGCGCCGGGTCTGATTTTGCCCCCGGAAGGAAAAGGGATGGATTATCTCGAATCATTAAAGGACGAGCTGCCGCTGAAGCGCATCGGAAACCCCCAGCAGGTCGCGGATGCCGTGCTTTATCTGGTGAGCAGCGAGTTTATTACCGGCCAGGTCATTTTTGTGGATGGCGGCCGACATCTGAACGAGGTAAGCCGTGGATAAAATCCACATTCGAGACTTAGCGCTCAAGTGCATCATAGGCATTTACGAGCACGAGCGCGAGGTAAAGCAAGAAGTTGTAATCAATATCACCCTGCATGCCAATCTGATGCAAGCCGGTGTGACGGATGACTTCAACGACACCATCGATTACAAAGCCGTGAAGCAGCGCGTTTTGGCGTTGGTGGAAAGCTCGCAGTTTCAGCTTGTCGAAGCCCTGGCTGCGGCAATCGCGCAGGCGTGTCTTGAGTTCGATAGAGTTGAACAGGTGGATGTGCTGGTGGAAAAACCCTCCGCCCTGCGTTACGCGCGAACGGTCGGGGTCGAAATATCCCGCAAACGCGAGCAAGTTTAGATATGGCGCGGGTATACGTGGGAATCGGCTCGAATATAGACCCGGAGAGAAATATTACCGCCGCCGTAAAGATGCTCAAAGCGCGGGTGAGGGTCATTGCGGTGTCGACTTTTTACCAAACCCCTGCCGTGGGAAATTCCAATTCGCCCGATTTCATCAACGGCGCAGCGCTTATCGAAACTGATATCCCAGCGCACGCGCTCAAGTTCGAAGCGCTCCGCGGCATAGAAAAATCTCTCGGCAGGCTGAGAACTGAGAATAAATATAGCCCAAGAACCATAGACCTTGATATAATGATATATGGGGATGCCGTTATAGACGAACCGGAACTTATTATTCCGGACCCCGATATATACACCAGGGCGTTTGCGGCGGCGGCGATTGCGGAGATGGACCCGAATTTGGTCTTGCCCGAAAGCGGAGATCGCATATTGGATATAGCTCGCTCATTGGTCTCGAATTTGATGCGCCCGCTCGTAGATTTTACCGCCGCACTGCGCAAGGAGATAGGAACATGAACCAGGAACGCATCGCAGAGCTTGTCAGACAATTGCTGATAGAACTCGGCGAAGACCCGAATAGAGAGGGCTTGCAGGACACGCCCAAAAGAGTGGCTGCAGCCTATGAGTTTATGCTCAAGGGTTACAAGCAGACTATAGAAGAAGTGATCAACGGCGCAATATTCACGCATTCCACCAACAACATGGTGGTTGTGCGCGATATAGAAGTTTATAGTATATGCGAGCATCACATGCTGCCGTTTTTTGGCCGGTGTCATATAGGTTACATTTCAAAAGATAAAGTGCTGGGTGTAAGCAAACTTGCGAGGATAGTCGATTGCTACGCCAGGCGGCTGCAGATTCAGGAAAGGCTAACGCAGCAGATTGCGCGAGCCATTAAGAGCTTCGTTGACTGTGAGGGCGTGGGCGTTGTAATTGAGGCCCAGCACCTTTGCATGATGATGCGCGGGGTGGAAAAGCAGAACTCTATGATGACCACATCGAGCGTGCTAGGCAGCTTCCACGAGTCCGTTTCGACCCGCACGGAGTTCATGACGCTCATCAGCAAAGAACGGTAGTCCAAATAGACCTCACATTTAGACCGACCCAAACAAAAAAAGCTCCCGACCGTATTGGTCGGGAGCTTGATAATTTAAACTTACTGCCTTAGTTCTTGCGCTTACGCGCAAAACCCAGTAAACCAATGAGTGCGCTGCTCAGAACGAGTATGCTGCCCGGTTCAGGAACGACTTCATAATGATATGTGACGGTTCCTGTCGCGTTCGCATCCGTTACCTGGCTGGATACGGTGTTGCCGCCGGTGTTGGCAGTTACTGTCTCAGTGAAAGTGAGGAGACCTATACCAATGTTGCCTGAACCTGTGAACTCCGTCAGAATTGGCGTAGATGTCCAGGACCCAAAGTCGGTTCCGTTATTTTCGAGTAATCCAGAGGTTGCAACTTGCCAGGGGGTCAAGATGTAGTTAAACGCAGGGCTATAGATATTCGGCACCAGGGTCAACAAACTGTTGGGATCTATAGCTGTTACCGTTAGGTGAGTCTTTGCATTGCCACTCGAGTCTGAATCAGCCTGGTTTTCCACGGTCAAAGTGGTTTGAATCGCGGAGGTTATCGACAGGTCTACCTGAGTAAGGGTGCCGAGCGCAGTGTTGAACTGCTGGAACATCAAAGCATTTACCCAGTCAGTTGTTGAATACGCTATAGGCGTCGACGTGTTATACGAGACGGTTGCCGCAAAAGAGCATGTTGCTATTGCGATCAGCCCGATTGCAATCAGCCCGATTGCAATTACTAAAACGAGTCTCTTTCTTAACATTTTCATAGATTCTTTTCTCCATTTCAGGAATTTTCTCTAAGGATGGTTTAAAGCTAATGGTTGAGCTTATATAGATAACACTAGCAAGAATCGTGCCAAACAGACTTGTTTTGAGTATACCTCCTTAATATTGAGTTATTAAGCCTTGCTTTAGATATTTGGGCGCAATGGGGAAGTTTGTGGATAAACACTATTGCTCATGCGCACATCATCTGCCCCAAGCTACTAAGTTCAAAGCACCATGAAATTTGAGCATTGTCAACCCCTCGCGCCAGTTATTTTCAGTTTATTTTCGATCCGGTTCAATCAGGGTGCCTCCAGTGCCCCCTCCCACCAGTGCTACTCTTGTCCATTTTCCGCAAATCCCATATACTCTTCGGTATGCAAGACATTGAACTTTACCGCCAACTCTTGGGGGTCGAATCCCCGTGGACCGTTGACCGCGTTTCCCTCAACATTGAGGAGATCGCCGTGTATGTTTATCTCGTGGAGGCTACGGATGCGATCTGGAGCTGTCCCACATTTGGCGAGCCTGCCACGCTCTACGATCACCGCAAGGAGTGTACTTGGCGGCATCTTGACAGTTGCCAGTTCCAGACTTACTTGGTTGCCGAAGCGCCACGGGTGCGCTGTGAGACCCACGGGGTTCTGACCGCCGCCTTGCCCTGGTGCGAGCCACATTCCCGCTTCACACTCCTATTTGAGCGCTTTGCGATTGACATTCTCCTCGCAACACAGATGCAAGCCAAAACAGCCGGCCTCCTGGGACTCACCCCCAACCAGGTTCATGATCTCATGGAGCGTGCAGTTCACCGTGGCCTCAAACGTCGGGACGAAGACGAAGTGATTGAGCATCTCACCCTCGATGAGAAGAGCTTCGCCCGCGGGCACCAGTACATGACTGTGCTGGGCGATGCCATCGCCGGACGTGGCCTCGATGTGTGCGAAACCCGCATGAAAGATGCCACGAGCGCCTTGCTTACCGAGACCCTCACAGGCACCCAGCGCTGCGGCGTACGCTCGATCACCATGGACATGTGGGAAGCATTCATGAATGCCGCTCAGACAATCCTAACTCAAGCAGATATCATCCATGACCGCTTTCACACCGCCCAATACCTCAACGCCGCCGTGGATAAAACCCCGCGGGCCGAGCATAAAACGCTACTCCAACAGGACTGTTACACTCTCAAAAACAGCAAATACCTCTGGCTCAAAGGGCCAGACCGCTTCACCGACACTCAACGCGAGCGATTTGCTGACCTGCGGGATCAGGACTTAGCCACTGCCAAAGTCTGGTCGTTCAAAGAAACCTTTCGTTCTTTCTTTGCCTGCAACACCATCGAGGAGGGCCATCTCTTCTTCACTCAATGGTATGAGGACGCCCTCGCCCTCGGCAACACGGCATCTCACCAAAGTGGCGGATATGTTGAATAGGCATCTGACCGGTCTGCTGGCCTACTTACGGCACCGTCGTACAAACGCAATGGCTGAGGGCTTGAATAGCCGTATCCAGCATATCAAAGCCTGCGCACATGGATTCAGACGCTTTGCCAGTTATCGAATCGCAATCCTCTTCTTTCTCAGAAAACTGGCGCTCTATCCACACAAAAGCCCATAGCGCCAGATATTTTTGTTGATTTACCATTGATGTGGTGCACATTACCGGTTGCGGCCCGTTCTCCTGGACTTCATTGGCGGCGGGTCCAATGAGATCAATCCCAATCAGACAAGCGCCTATTACCTGGTTATCTCAGCCATTTACACATTCAAAACCCACGGAACCTATACGGTTAAAGTCATCGAAGGGAGGATGAAGCAAGATGGACCAGAATTTATTGCCACTTCATCAGTCTCGACCAATCTTCGGGTTCTACCTTTCGATGCCAAAATACTGTCTGCGCAATGCAAGGAATCGTTCAGACAGCTTGACACCATCGCCGTTGAGCAATAGAATTACTATGTAAGAATAGACAATATGTACCTATTTGGGGAAAGACTATTTGGGGACTTTCCCCGTTTTTTTTGGTGATTTGCAGGGGGTTTTTGAATGCTTTTCAGAGGAAAACTGTGTGTAACGGCTGCCGTAATCCTTGCGGTGATTTCCGGAACTGCGTGGGCGGAGTTCAAGCCCAAGGTGAGCACGGATGCGGGCGCTTTGCTCATCAATGGTAAGCCTGCCGCGCGATTTTTGACCACAAACGGATTGCTTCCACCTGCGGACAGAGCGGCTTTGGCAGCCACACGCCTCAAAGCGCTCATAGACGCTGGCCTGAGCGCTAAATCTTTGTATGTTAAGTCCCGGGGAAGCGCCGGACGCATCTACGCAGGCGAGACTTTCATCTGCGTGGCGACTGCAAAGGACGCCAAAGAAAACGGCACAAGCGCGATTGCGTTGGCAAATATTTGGGTTTCCAATATGAAGTCGCTCATTGCGCTTCCCCCAATAAAACTCAGCGACAGCAGCATTCTGGTGCCGCTTGGAGAAAATCGAAGTGTCACCGTGGGCGGGGCGGCCGGCGGGCCGATATCGGTCATAGCGGCCGATGAAGATGTCGCCCAGGTTACTGCCAATGATTATGACCGAAATATCCAAATAACCGGTCTGAAGACCGGCGCCACTCAGCTGGAGGTCAGCGTAGAGGGCGAAACTGTCATGCTCCTTGTGACGGTCCGCAAATACGCAGGCAAAGTCGGGAATATGGCGTTTGCAGAAGTCACCGGCAACCCGTGCCCGAGCAGCACTGTTGGATATGCGGCTGTTCAGGCTGCATCTCGCTTGGCAGTTCATGAGGCGGGCGCGATGGTGCGGATTGGCAGCGTTGATGTCAATGGCGGCGCGCTTGGGCGAAGCCGGTCACGGCAGGTGGATGTAAATATCACTGTTTCAGGCGTTGGCTACATACCATCTACCAGCAAAACGGTGGTGCAGGTCAACAACTCCTTGATGCCGAGCGAAACAGTCCGGCAGCTTTTCTATAGCAACAACCCCGAGCGATTGCTGAAATATCAGACGCTATTCGCGGGCAAGTTGGAGCTGGACAAGTCCACGCGGCTTCTTTTCCATCATCAAAATGACATGGGCAAGCGCGCCCATTTTATTGTTGATATCATAAACACTGGCAGCACTCCTGCTATGTTCAGAGTTTTTCGAGGGGTGTCGAGCCCGTCAATAAATACTGTTTTGGTCGGTTACATGGCAACTACGGCATTCATGACAGATTATAAGAACGAGGTCAGCGTAATCGAGACGGTGCCGCCGCAATCTCGCCTTGTCCTCGTTGCGCACAAATTGAAGCACAACGAAACCATCAGTGGAGTTGTTGAGATAAGGCAGATGAGCGGCAACCCGGCTTATGTGAAAGTGGTATCCAACCCGCTTGGTCTGGATAATGTGGCAAGAGGCGATATAACGCCATCGCCGAACCCGTTTGTTGCGTCCATGTCTGAGCAGGTCTACTCAAGCCCCGTGAAAAATATCGACACAAACTACATCGTCGGCAGGCAATGGGTGTTTATTCCCATCGGTAAGCACGCCGTGACTGAGGCCAGCTCACAGAAAAAGCTCTACGGCAACTACGGCGTGACCTACGATATAAACTTAAGAATTGAAAACCCGACCGATAATACAAAAAAGGTAATTGTAGCTTTCGACCCGACTGCGGGACTTGCATCCGGGGTATTCATGATTAACGGCGCTTTGGTTGCGATCAAATATGCTAAGCCGCCGAATGATTACCCGCTGGTTTCTTACCAGCTGAAACCGGGTGAGGAACGAAACGTAAATATTATAACCATCCCGGTGGCAGGCTCGAACTATCCGGCAACGGTCGTAGTGAGGTCGTAACCAGGCATCAGACAATGATTGCGGGCTGTCCCGATTAAATCGGGACGCCCGAACTTGTAAATGATGTTTATCAAAATACTGATAATAGTAGGGATAACACTAATGTTCGTCTCTTCGGGTGCGGCGGATGACAGCCGCGCAAACCTTATAGCTAAGCAAATGGGTTTGCAGGGCCGGGTGGTATGGTTCGATGCGGAAGCCAACCTCTGGGAGCTTTCTACTCGATCTGGCGTGGCAGAGGCCGTAGCGCAATGCAAAGCCGCTCACATAAATACTATTGTGCTGGATGTGAAGCCGCTATGCGGTCTGGTTTTATACAATAGCAAGATCGCACCGCACCTGACCGAATGGGAAGGCAGGCATTATCCGCAAAAATACGATCTGCTGCAGACGGTAATTGAAGAAGCCCACAAAGTTGGCATTAATATTCATGCGGCTATGAATGTGTTCAGCGAGGGCGCGGCGAATGTTCCTGGTGGTCCGGCTTATAAGAATCCGGACTGGCAATGCGTGCAGTATGAGGTGGAGCGGTTCCTGGTTGGTGACAATGGCGCCAGGATGAAGATGACCTGCTCGAACACGCCTTATATGGTGGGCGATATCTGCCTCTACGGCGCTGGTTCCAAACCGGCGGGTGTCTTGCCGCCAAACACGACATATTTGAGAATCACTCACGATGGCAAACCGATATCGTGCGGCATTGCGACGGGTAAGGCTCGCATTTCCAACCCCGAGGGCGGATTCCTGCTTCTAGGCGCCGGCGAGGCTGGGCAATGGCTCAAAGATTGTTCAGATAATAAAGTTCGACTCCACATTGAGGGAAACGAGCGCTTCATGAAGATTGGAGAGTTGAGCAACGTTCACAACGCCATATTCGTGAACCCGGTGAACCCTGAAGTCAGGGCTTATGAGCTGAGCATAATCAAAGAGATTTGCCGCAAATACGCAGTAGACGGCATCGTGCTCGATCGCATGCGCTACCCAAACATCTACACTGATTTTAGCGATGCAAGCCGAGCAGCATTCGAGAAATTCCTTGGCAAGAAAATCGCAAACTGGCCTTACGATATCTACAAGCGAAATCCCATCCCTGGCGATGATATAATCCGAGGCATGCATTTCAAGGACTGGGTCAAGTTCCGCGCTACAGTGATGCATGATTTCCTTGCTGAGGCCAGAAAGACCGTGAAAATGGCCAAACCCACCGTCAAGCTAGGCATATATGTGGGGTCTTGGTATCCCATGTATTATGATGTCGGGGTCAATTGGGGCAGCAGCGCCAACACTGCGCAGCATGAATGGTGGCCGGATGGCTACGAGGAAACCGGCTACGCCAACCTTGTAGATTATATGTGCACGGGCTGCTATTACACTCACCCCACCCGCAAAGACGCTATCGCCGCAGGTGATGAAGAGTGGAAGAGCGTGGAGGCGGCGACGGAAGAGTCTATGAATGCCGTAAAGGACGCAACATTCGTCTATGGCAGCCTGTATGTCTATCAATACGCTGCTCGGCCGGACAGGTTCGTGGAATCTATGAGGCAGTGCCTGGATAAGACCCAGGGCTGTATGATCTTTGATCTGGTCTACCTGCGCAAATACGGCTGGTGGCAGTATCTGAACGAGGTCTTTCCGGCTCCCGCGAAGGCTCCTCACGATGTGCCAGGACTGATCGACAAGGTCAAGGGCGGCAAATGACCCAAGACAAGCCGAATAAATTTGCTGAAGCGGATTATGCAAACAAAAACTTCGAGCATCAGGATTTATCCGAGCTTGAACTTGTAAAATGTTCATTCACGCAATGCCGATTCAACGGCGCGGATTTGAGCGAACTGCGCACGACGCATTGCCGGTTTGAGGAATGCGATTTCACCAACGCGCGCATGAACGCATCAGTTTTCTGCGAGTCTTCTTTTGACAATTGCACATTCACCGCCGCCGATCTATTTGTTTCACGCTTTGAAAACTGCCGCATGCTGGGCGCTACCTTTGCTGAAGCTAACCTCGGCGGCGTTACCATCGAGGGTGGAAACTGGTCCTGGGCAAGCCTGCGTTTTCAAAAACTGGAGGGTTTGGACCTCAGCGGCATTATGTTCACCGAAACCGACTTCACCGGCGCAGACCTCACCAATGCCGTCCTCCGAGACGCCGACCTGACCAAAGCAAACCTCAGCCAGGCAAAATTAATCGGCGCAGACCTTCGCGGCGCAAACATATCCGGCGCCGACCTACGCACCGCCGACATCAAGGACGCCCACTTGGATATCTCTCAAGCCGTATACTTCGCGCAGTGTCATGGGGCGAATGTGGAGTGAGGGCTGGCTTGAGTTTCTTGGAACGTGTAGTCTAGAGCAGTTCCAGAAATCGGTCTATATCAAGCCGGGCTTGTTTGAGGATATGAGCCAGTGTTGAACGCTTAACTGGCTTATGCGCGGGCACGGTGACTTTCATCACCTCGCCATCCACGAACTTGTGCAGGCGAATGCGGCTGCCGCGTTGCTGAATTCCTACCCAGCCGGCGGGCTCAAGCGCCCTGATTATCTCCGGATAGTTGAGGCTGAGAACTTTGCTCAAATACTTAGCTCCCTTATCACTGACCCCTCCGGCAGCGAATACTCATCTATAGGCTCAAGATATAGCTCGATGGCTTCTCGGACGTTGCACATCGTCTCTTCAACGCTCTCGCCTTCAGTGATACATCCAGGTAACGAAGGAACTATCGCAGTGTATCCCCCATCCGCACTGGGCTCCAGAACAACCTTAAAAACCATGATATCCGCTCCTGTAATGTGGCAATTCTCCAGGCAATCTGCTCAAATATATTATACCACGGAAGCGTATGATGTTATATGGTTGCTAATCTCACGTTCAGTTAGAAATACTCGATGTTGATCTATAATCTAATTCAGACCCCTCATAAATTTGCTGGACAATCGGCAATGTGTTAGAATTATCGTGTAGATAAGGGGATAATACTATGCCGCTTGTTGTGGGTATTTCTTTTAGAAAAGTTGGAAAAGTCTATTATTTCAACCCTGGTGAGCTTGCTCTCAAAGAGGGTGATTTTGTTATAGCTGAGACTGCGCGGGGCGTGGAGTTTGGCGAGGTGGTTCTTGAACCGCGTCAGGTTTCCGAGGTCGAGCTGGTTGCGCCTCTGAAAAGAGTTGTGCGGGTTGCTAATGGAGCTGATCTTGAGCACGAAGCTGCAAACCGCGAAAAAGAGCGCAATGCTTATGAAGTTTGTGAGCGAAAAATCAACGAGCACGGTTTGGTGATGAAGCTGCTTGAGGCTGAGTGCGCGTTCGATGGGTCGCAGGTTACATTTTCGTTCTCCGCTGAAGGCAGAATCGATTTCCGCGAATTGGTAAAAGATGTCGCCGGAGCGCTCAAGACAAAGGTGCAACTCCATCAGATAGGTGTGAGAGACGAGGCGAAACTGGTCGGCGGCTATGGCGGCTGCGGCAGACCTCTATGCTGCGCTACATTTCTCAGCAACTTCGAACCCATTTCTATGAAAATGGCCAAGGACCAAAGCCTTTTTCTCAACCCAGCCAAGTTTTCCGGATGCTGCGGCAAGCTGATGTGCTGCTTGCGCTATGAGCATGAGCATTACAAAGAATCGCAGAGGCGTTTGCCTGCGGTCGGCGCGATACTGCAATGGGAAAAGGGCAGAGCGCGTGTTTTGGATGTCAATGTAATCAACTACATAATCACCATGGAGACTGAGGACGGAGTGCAAATTCACGTTCCGGCAAACCAGCTCAAACTCGAGGGTATTTGTCGTCGACATGGCATTGGATGCAGCATGACAGAGAAAAACTGCCAGACCCTTATAGCCGATCCGGATCACCCTGTTGTTATATTGCCGGACGATGAAGAAGATGATGACATTGTAGATGATTTCGTTGATATTGTCGAAGATGTCAGGTTCCCGAGCAGCGAGAATCGCAATCGCCGCCCGGAGCAGCCGACAAGAGAGCGTCCTGCACAAGATCGGTCGACGAAGGGCGTTACTTTCCGAGAGCCAACCTCCGGGCCGCAGTCTCCACAGAAGCCTCAGCAAGGCGGCAACGGCGGCCAGAACCAGGGTGAGCGCACCGATGGCGCGAGACAAAATCGCAACAACCGCAACCGCCCACGCGGACGAGGCGACGGTGGAAACCGCGGCCCAAGCAAAGATTCTCCCGGCGGCGAACAGAGCCAGAGTTAGTTTTGAGTTCTGAGTTATAAGTTATAAGTATTAGGCGGGCATACTATGTCCGCCCCCAATTCACGCTGAATGTTGCCTTGAAGTCCATCGCTTCCCCTGGCTGCAGCACAGGTATCAGCTTGCCATCTTCCCAGCCAGGCTCTTTGAGATGCTCGAAAGCGCCCAGACCGCGTGTCCAGGGTTCGATACATACGAAATCTGAGCCGGCGGGCGAATATAGCAAGAAAAGCTCGCATTTCTTATCAAAATCCACATTTATCGTATGGCCCGCGATATGGTCAATGATCGACATTCGCGTGCCCGTTGGCTCGCCGTAGGGCTGATCATAGTGGACATCGGGCTGGAGGTCAAAAATGCCGTCGGTCGGCTCGCTTTCGCCGGTGAGTAGTATGGTATCGGGCGTAAGCAGAAGACGTTTCCTGACGGGCATGCGCACGGTGATTCCCTCGCGTTTCGGGTTTGATATAGCAAAATACGGATGATAACCGAAAGCGCACGGAGCTGGGGTGCCGCCGTGGTTGGTTATGATTGATTCGAGCTCCACGCTATTTGCCTTGAGGGTGAAGCGCTGGGTCAGGCTGAGGTCAAACGGATAGTTTTCCTCTCGAATCTTTTCAGATATTCGGGTTTCGTAAGCCGCAGTTATGCTGTCAGAGGCGATTTGCTCGTCTACTTTGCGAAATTCGCTCATAAAGAGCGCCCCATGCGATGGCATGAAGTAGGGCTTTTCGTGCTCGAAAACTCGGTATACACCCGCGACAGGCTCCCCAGACGAATGATCCCACGTCCGCCCGACCGATGGGAAAAGTATCGGGTTCCCGCCGCCGGTGATCTTCTGAGCGGTCTGCGGAAGGTCTTCGGGGCAATACATAAGCTCTACGCCGCCTGCTTTCCACGAAAACAAATTGCATCCCCACCCCGCCGCTATGGAGCACGAGCAGCCGTCGCCGAGCTTATACGCATGAATATCTTTCAAGGTTGAACCTCCGTGTGCGTATGCTTTCCTAAGTGATATTTTACACTATTAGCGGCTATATAGTTAGCTGCCACTTAAACTATAACATTCAATCTCTTTGCATATTGCATTTTGTGTTCAAATAGTTTTTCTCCACAAAACGAAATGGTCGCTGAGCGTGAATTGAGCTGATTTCGTTCCTTCCATAATAGCGAAATTTGGGTCTAAAAAGTGCGGAACGAAAGCGGGCGGATCAGAGATTCCGCCCGAACAAAGGAAGCGGCTCGGCGGGAGCCTCAGAAGGGATGGCAGAGAGCAGAGAGCCCGGAAGGAACTGCCAAAAAAATTTGTCCCTCATGTACTAGACGGCGAGAATGCCATTATTTGGCTAAATTTTCGGTATGATTTGATTAAATCTTGTTCGCAGATTGTGCACAGGGGTGGTTTTGAGCTCAGATGGCAGGAGGTGTTAGGTTTTAGAGGGGAAGGAAGGGGTTGGGTTGAATGCTTAGATCAGAGCTTGCTAGATCGTGCTCCAACCCTCAAATCCCGAAAAACCGAATGAATGGTTGCAGCCACGATATCCCGATATGGGATAATTAGCAAGCAGCGATATCATGGAGTATATATGAGCAAGCAAGTTCACTCTAACAAATACCAAACTTTTTTGATGCATCTGCGCGAAGCAAGAAAGAAAGCACATCTCTCTCAGGCGGAGGTGGCGCGACGCCTCGGGAAACCGCAATCCTTTGTTGCAAAATGCGAATCTGGAGAACGGCGTATTGACGCAATTGAGGCAATGTATTTTGCTCAGTTGTATGGAGTAACTGTTTCTGCGCTAGTTGATGAGATTATGGAGAGCAGCAATGAATGAATGGCAGCAAGCACTGACTGAGATACTTAGCCAGTATTCTGATTCGTTTTCGAGCAAGACTTATGGCGACGAAAACAATGACATAGACGTCTTGATGGATGTCTTCAGCATATCACCAGAGCTGAAGCGAGAGAACCGGCAGTATTGGGGCAGGGAGTTGGGAATGTGCTGGCAATTGATCATTACTGCGCTCTTTCGCGTGAATTGCCAAGATTTTGCGCACGGATACCGCGATAACAATGATGAATTGTGCGATTTAATGTGCGGGCTAGATGCAATTGACACTAAATATCGAATCGGATCGGGTGACTCTGGAACCCTCAAGAAGTTCAAGCAATACGGTAAAGCTCTGACTGCGGAGGGATTTCGTCCAGTGTTGCTCATAGTGCGCGATGATAACTTGCCAGCGGCACTTACTGCCTGTATTACCGGTGGATGGACAGTATACACAGCACAGCAGACGTTCGATTATATATGCACCAAAACAGGAATTGACTTACAGAGCTGGTTGCGGATGTGCGCGACATCACACTGCATTACGCGGGGTTCAGAATAGTGCTTTCTGGGTGGGCACTTGACCAATTACCATCAAACGTTCACGTGCAATTTCACAATAACGCTGGTTTATATCGATTCCCACATAACCGACGCCATATTCATGTGCCGCCACACATGTCGTTCCTGTCCCGGCGAAAGGATCGAGCACTATATGATCGTGTGACTGCGGAACGACCAGTCGTATTAGATAGCGCATCAAATCAAGCGGCTTCACTGTGCAATGCTCACTTGTCTTATCATCTAACGATCTGCCAATCCCGTCAATTATGTTAGACGCAAAGCCAAATCCATCCTCAGCATGTAGCAGCCCAACGTCCGATTTCTTTATTGTCTCAATGTAGTTATTAAGAAGCGGTTTCTGGAGCAAGCATATAGCTTCCCATTCATTGCGCAGACAGCTATGCCATCCTGTCCAACGCGAAGCTGCCTTCTCGTCACCCAACTTACCCATTTTATCCGAAAAGTTTAGTCCTTTGGGAATACCGGAATGACGTCGCCACACAAGTATGTCGCGTGCATAAAATCCTGCGTCCTCCAGTGCGACCTGAACATGCGCAATCGTTCGGGTGCTATTAAAGACCATTACATACGCTCCCGGGCGAAGTGTACGAAACAACTCATCTGCCCACTCCTTGCACCATTTTTGATACTGTTCTATGTTCTCTCGATTACGCGCGTACCATCGCTCGTTTCTTACCCCCCCTGCTAGCCCGCTTCCATATGGAATATTCTTTACAAGTGTTTTGGAGTTCTGAATGCGCTCCAACCTTCGCGTTATCTCATCTTCATTCCAGGTACGCCCTATAAACTCATAATTATAAGGTGGGTCTGTTATGCAGGCTGAAAAATGCTCAGTCGGAAACCGCCGCAACAAGGTACGGCAATCACCTTCCAATATGCAGTCCGTCTCTGGCAGAATGTTGATGATTGCTTCCATTGTTTCTCCTGATTTAGTAATGCATTTCATTTTGCTCTTAATCGCCTATATTATAGCATTTTGTTCGTTCCTTTTGAAGTGCTCCTGTTCATTCTATTTATATGCTTCAGGACTGTTTTCATCCCGTAGCTAACTCCGTGAGATAAACCGCTCAAAATTCCCAAAATCAAGACCCCCTACATCTGTTATAATAAACAAAAGTGCAATGCAATTTTGGAGAGTGTTTTGAACCCCTTTAAGATAGGAAATGTAGTGATCGATCCTCCTCTGGCGCTTGCTCCAATGGCTGGGGTGACTAATCATGCGTTCAGAATTGTCTGCAAACGCCTGGGTGGGGTGGGGCTGGTGTCGACTGAAATGTTCAGCGCGTATGCGATCAAGTTCCGCGACCCCCGCACGAAGTCCATGATAGATTGGACGGATGAAGAGCGCCCGATTTCCGCGCAGGTCTTTGCAGGCGACCCAGAAACCGTCGCGATTGGCGCGCGGGCGCTGCAGGACTGGGGCGATGATATTGTGGATGTTAACTTCGGCTGCCCCGTGCCCAAAGTAGCCAAAAGCGGCTCAGGCGCAATGCTGCTGAAGAACATCGATCTTTGCCGTGAGATATTGATCGCCACGCGGCAGGTTTTGAACGTTCCATTATCCATAAAATGTCGAATTGGCTGGGCCGCAGATGACCGCGCGGTGTTCGAATTGGCTAAGACAGCCCAGATTTGCGGGGTGGATTCTATTACCGTTCACGCTCGAACCGCTTCTCAGGGATATTCAGGAGCGGCGGATTGGGATATAATAGGCGAGGTAAAGAAGCTGGTCGGCATTCCCGTTATTGCCAATGGCGACGTCAAAACGCCCGAAGACGCCGCGCGGATCATGGAACAAACCGGCTGCGACGGCGTGATGATCGGCAGAGCGGCGCTTGGAAATCCGTTTATATTCGCGCATAGCGCCGAATATCTGCGCACAGGCATTGTTCCGCCGGAACCTACTTATGCCGAGCGCATGGAAGCCGCTATTGAGCACGCCTCAATACTTGCGGGGATTCTCGGTTATGCCCGCGCCGCGCGAGAGCTGCGCGGACATCTGGTGCATTACTTCAAAGGCATGCCGGGCGCGCCCAAGCTGCGAGCGCGGGTAATGACAACTAAGTCAGTCGAAGAGATTTTAGAGGTATTGAATGAAGCGCGTTGTAAGTGTGAGCCTGGGCTCTTCGAAGCGTGATAAGACATCACAAATAGAGCTGTTGGGCCAAAAGTTCGAGATTTCACGAATCGGCACCGACGGCAATATGGAAAAATTCGCTGCAATGGTGCGTGAACTGGACGGCAAAGTGGACGCCATCGGCCTCGGCGGCATAGACCGCTATGTCTGGACCGACAAGCGCCGTTATACGTTTCGCGATGCCCAGCGGCTGGCGTCAAACGCCAAAATCACACCCGTGGTGGACGGAAGCGGCGTAAAAAACACACTCGAGCGCAAAACCATAGAATATTTACAGGCAAATGGTCTTGTCGATTTCGGGAAGAGCAAGGTAATGGTTGTTTGCGCGGTGGATAGATTCGGAATGGCGCAAACCATCGCAAAACTGGCAAAAAATGTGGTCTATGGAGACCTTATGTTTATGCTCGGCCTGCCCATTCCGATGCGCAGTTATGGCGCGGTCAGGACTGCGGCATCGATTCTTATGCCGATAATATCTCGCGTGCCGTTTCAGTGGCTCTACCCCACCGGCGAAAAACAGGAAAAAATTGAGCCAAAGTATGAGAAATATTATAAATGGGCTGATGTAATCGCCGGCGACTATTTGATTATCAAGAAAAGTATGCCCACAGTCGAATCCGGTGCGCTTGCGGGCAAGGTGATCGTTACCAACACCGTGACCGCAGAAGACACCAAAATGCTCATAGACCGCGGCGTAAAAATGCTCGTAACGGCAACTCCCGAATACGACGGCCGCCATTACGCAACAAACGTGCTTGAGGGAGTTCTAATCACCCTCCTGGCTAAGAAACCCGAGGACGTAACAATAGAAGATTACGAGTCGCTTCTGGTCAAAATGGACTGGAAACCGACTATTAATAATTTGAGTTGACGGTTAAGCTCGGGAGGGCGAAAGTCCCCCTGAGCCGCATCACTACGAAGATACCAAGCTCGGCGGGAGCCTCGCCCTTCCCTGTTATATGGAGTAAACATTGGAAAAATTCGCATTTATAATCCACCCCTTATCCGCAAAGAAAGATGTTGCGCGGAAATACCCGTTTGTGAAGGCGCTGCCCGAATCTTGGATTGAGTTCGCTTTGCGTTACAAGAACCCGATTGAAGTTTCGCACATCACCGGGATAAAGTCCCTCACCGGCGCTGAGGCAGAGGGATGGTTTGTGGGCTGCCCGCTCACGCCCAAGCTGATGATGAACCTGCCTATAGACGAGGTCTGGAAAAAGATTATCGCCACGATGAGAATCGCCGAGGATAAAGGAGCGAAGATCATCGGCCTGGGCGCGTTCACATCGGTGGTGGGCGATGGCGGAATTACCGTTGCGAAAAACTCCAATATAGCTGTAACCACAGGCAACAGCTACACCGTCGCCACAGCCATTGCGGGCTCGCTGCGGGCGGCAGAGATAATGGGAATCGACCCCGCCAAGGCGCATGTGGCAGTGGTCGGCGCGACCGGCTCCATCGGCAAGACCTGCGCAGAGATGTTCGGCAAGGGCTCCGCAGCGGTGACGCTCGTCGGCCGCAGTCAGGACAAGCTCGACGATTTTGCCGCGCAGCTTTCAGGCAAAGTCAGCGCAAATATCGCAACAGCCACCGATGTAGAAGCTGGGATAAAGGACGCCGATATAGTTGTCACAGTCTCAAGCGCGGTTGACGCCATTATAGAGCCAAGCTTCATCAGGCGCGGCGCCGTGGTTTGCGATGTTGCCCGCCCCCGCGATGTCTCAGTGCGGGTTCAGCAGGAGCGCAACGATGTATTGGTGATCGAAGGCGGTGTGGTGCAGATTCCCGGCGAAGACGCTAACTTCAATTTCAACTTCGGCTTCCCCCCAAAGACCGCCTATGCATGTATGTCCGAAACAATAATGCTCGCTCTCGATGGCCGCTACGAAAATTTCACCCTTGGCAAGGATGTCTCGGTAGAACAAGTCGAGCAAATCACCAAGATTGCCAACAAACACGGCTTCAAACTCGCCGGTTTCAGGAGCTTCGAAAAAGCCCTGACCGAGGAGCAAATAGCGGAGATCAGGAAGAACGCCGGGCGAAGTTGAGAAGGAGTGGAAAGCTGAGAGTGGAGAGCGGAGAGCCGGGAAGGGACTCGCCCTCGCGACCAATTCCTGGTTCGTTTCGGGACTGAAGTCCGGAAAGATCGGGTGCGGCTTAATTAGGTGATGCGCTCAGCGCAATCGGCAGACTTATGGTGAAAGTGGAGCCTTTGCCGACTTCGCTTTCGACCAGAATCTTCCCGCCTAATAGCCCGGCCATTCCCTGGGCTATGGTCAGGCCCAGGCCGCTGCCGCGTACGCTTGATGCCTGGGTGTGGGCTCGGTGGAACTCTTTGAAGATTTCTTTGAGGTCGGTTTCGGGGATTCCTATGCCTGTGTCTTTTACTGATATCTCGAAATTCGTGGCCTGCGCGGTCGCGGTGATATCTATTGTTCCTTGATTGGTGAACTTGATAGCGTTTGAGATTAGATTGACCAATATTTGGCCTAGCTTATTCTCATCGGTGTGCACCGTGGGAAGTTTGTCGTCCAAGTGCAGGTTCAGAGCCAGATTTTTTTCTTTCGCAAGCGGTGTGAGGTTCGCGGCGATGTGCGGTATGAATTCGTGCAGTTTCAGGGAGCCAATATGGATTTCCATGCGGCCTGCGTCGATCTTGCTGATGTCCATAATATCATTAACCATGCTCAGAAGCTTGTGTGAATTGCCTACGACGCGCTGGAGCTGCTGTTTTTGCCTCTTTGAAAGCGGCTCGTCTATGTCTTCGAACAGCAGTTCCGCGAAGCCTATTATCGAGGTCAGCGGGGTGCGCAGTTCATGTGAGACATTGCGGAAAAATCTGTCTCGCTCTTCAGCCATTGCGAGGACTTTGAAATTTTGCGCCTGAAGCTCTTCAGAGCGTTCTCTAAGCTCTTTTTCCATTTGCAGACGCTCGGAGATATTGCGAAATATGATCTCATAAACACTGCGTTCTTTATCATAAGCAAGCATCATCTGAGTGGGTATGATCTCGCCGTTCTTTCCCTGAACGCGAACGCTGTCCATGGCAATTCCGAGTTGCATGGCGCTCTGGGCCACATCATGAAACTTGTGCAGGTCTTCGGTTACAACGGCGCTGTTGCCGTGTTTGCCGATGAGGTCGCTTTCTGCATATCCCAGCGTCTCAATCATTTTTTTGTTGACGGCCAGAACCTGTCCGCTATTATCGCACATCAGCATGAAGTCGTCTGAACTATTGATCAGGTGCTTGTAACTAGCTAGTTCCGCAGCAGCCTGGCTTGCTTCCGCAGCATCGTTCACATCATTTATGAGCACGAGAACGTGGTGAATTTTGCCTTCGCTGTCTAAAATTGGCATCGCAGATGTGCGGTTCGCGATCATGCCGTCTGAATTCTTGCCATACACATTCAATTGCGGCTTGCCGGTTTTGAACGTCATAACAGCGGGGCAGGGATTACATCTGGCAACGGCGCCCATAGCTTCGTAACATAGTTTTCCACGCGGACTCACGCCATTGCAGCGTTTTGTGATGACAGAATTGTGCCAGACAATATTCAGATCGCGGTCAACCACCATCAATTTAGCGCCGATGTTTTCCATCATCGCCGCCAGTTCGCTATCGAGTTTAAGCTCATGTTCAAGGGCCTGATACTCGTAACGGGCGACTCGGCTGCCGAAAGCGTAAGTTATGCGGTCAGATATGGTGTCCGCAACAAACTTAGCTATAAGCACGGATGATTCCAACTGTCGTTTGCTGGGACAAGTCAAGCTGCCCGCAAAGCAGCCTTTGAGGTAGTTGTGACCATCGTATTTGAGCCAGATTGGGCTGGTCAGGGTCAGCATCCCTTCGGCACTGTGATCTAACTGATTTTCACCCTTGCTGCGAACCGCGTCAATGAGTTCAAGCAGCTTAGCATGCTGAGCCCCGTCTAAGCACGGGGGGTTTTCTCCGTGTATCTGCTCGATTGGTTCATTTTCCAGCATGCTGAGCCCCGTCGAAGCATCGTCGAACACAAACACACTCGCAGTGGCTACGCCATCTGCGCAGAACGCCATGATTCGCTCCGCAATATCGTTCTTGCTCATCAAGTCGGTGAGTTTGACGCGTTCGGGAGTAGTATGGATGTGCTTGTTGCTATCTCGTTGCGCTGGGCTGTTCAACTTGATCAAAACGTGTGCCTCTTGCCTAATTAACGATGATTTTCTATCATTCACAAGCGTAACACAACTAGAGGTTTCAGTCAACCGGTTGATTACTCGATCACAGAAATCATTTGGTTTGACAATTCGATGGGAGGGCGAGGCTCCCGCCGAGCCAAAGTCTTTTTTATCGCTCCCTTCCGTGATTCACAAATTCCGTGCTTCCGTGATGAAAATTGTTGACGGTCATAAATGGGATGCACCTATTACTCGAGCACAGAAATAGTTCGGTTTGACAATTCGATAGAGGATGATGGTGACCTTGGCCAGATTAGGCAGAAATGCAATATCCAATGTCGCTAATCGAACGATGGTCTGATTTTTCCGTCCAATTCCATTCGGTCGATTACTTCAGTGACACCCGGGGTCCACCATGCGATGTTCTCAGCGGCGGTTTTTTGTGAGTATGAATCGACCTTGCCCGTGAGTGTGACAACGCCGTTATTGGCTTCGACCTTTATCGGGCGAATGTCGACATCGATATCTCTAATCAACGCCTGCCTGACTGATTCGCGCAGTTCGGGATCAGTGCGCTCGACATAATTGCGGAGCTGCAACTCATCGACTATTCGCTCAATTTGCTGAGTGGATTGCAGGTCTTCTCGCGCGGCGCGGCGCTCGGCGGCGCTATCCACCATGCCGCTAAGATATGCGATGCCATCCTCAACCCGCACATGAATCTCGCTGAGGTCTATTCGGGAATCGCTCTGTAAAGACCGTTTTATAAGCTCTTCAACCTTGCTATCTATGAGCCGCACCATAATATTGTCCTCGATATAATATTAATCATCAAATGATGCTTACCCCCTAGAGTTCACCTGTAAACTTGCGCGCCATATACCGCGGATGTACAATTAGTAATACGAGTGTTGAATGATCAGAGGCAAGCAGTGAATAAGCTGGATAGCGATTTTTATGTTCAAAATACCGTGGAGGTTGCGCGGGCGGCGCTGGGTAAGATAGTTGTGCATGTGAATGATGGGGTTGTCACTTCTGGCAGGATCATTGAGACGGAGGCTTATCTTCACGATGACCCCGCGTGCCATGCCAGCCGAGGAATGACCAAACGAAATGAGATAATGTTTGGCGAGCCAGGGCGCGCCTATGTTTATTTCACCTATGGTTTTCATTACTGCCTCAATTTTGTTACGCAGCCAAAGGGTATTGGCGAGGCGATTTTGATCAGAGCGCTAGAGCCTATCGATGGCATCGATGTCATGATGCAAAACCGCAATAAAGAACGCCTTGAAGACCTTTGCAGCGGTCCCGGCAAGCTCACCCAGGCCATGGGCATCGCTAAGGAGCTTAATGGCGAATGCCTGGCTGACGGGCGGCTGTATGTCATTGATGATGGGTTGGATATAGGTGAGATAATCATCCGACCGCGCATAGGCATAAAAGAAGCCATTGATGAGCCTTGGCGGTTTTATCTGGAGAGATATAGGCGGTGGGTTTCTAAGGTTTAGTTTTATAGGACAAAATCAATAGAGATTGGTTCTTTGCCACTAAATGAGGAATAACCGTTTTACCATAATAAGCTTGAGGGTAAGTTTGACACGGTAATATGTGGGTGTTATACTAGAGCTAGTGATGGGGGGATGGGATAATGGAGAAGGTTTTGTTACGTGGAGTTGATCCAGCAGTTAAGCAGCGTGCTGAGAAGGTACGAACTTGGATGGAAAGTTCTGATGGGCAAACGGCAGTCTCCGAAATAGCTAAACGCGCAAAGACTGCTGAAGACCGTATGCGCGAAGCTCAGAGCATTGATGCACAACCTGTATATCAGATTGCCCTCTGGACATAATCATGACTGATTCAACCAGAAAGCAAGCCTTTGAAGTTTATGCCTATAGCTCCAGCAAACTAATACAGATTCTTTCTGATTGCTCTATGGCTTCGGTTGATGTTGTTCATGATAAACCACATTCCGACTACTTTTATGAATATTTTGGATCTTCTGGGGTTAATGCGAAGACAATCCTTGTCGAGCATAATTATATTGATCGTGACTTTCTCGAAGACTACTCTAGCTATTATGTGCGTTGCTTCTTTGACTACAATTCTATTTGCACGCGACTGCACTTCTTTGATGAGTTCTTCACAAGAGACAATTTCACGAAATTGTTGCGAGGTTGTCGGGGTAAACGCTTTGTCGAAAAGCTACGTAATGCCTATTTAGGTTTCATAGTTGTTAAGCCCTTACCGGAAACGATAATAGGCCGAACTTGTCTTAAGACCTATTTGCCAGATAACGACCGCAGGCACTTCCCAATTACTCGTCCATATAAAGCCAATATTTTTGGTGTTAAGCTAGAAATTGCAGATACTTTGGCATTTCAAGAACAAGATAGTGTTGCGGCAGCTTGTGCGACAAGTGCACTGTGGTCGACGTTTCAAGGCACCGGCAGACAATTTCAGCATGCTATACCTTCGCCAGTAGAAATCACCAAGGCAGCACATGCCAGGTTTCCATTGGATGAGCGTGAACTGCCTAACTTTGGGTTAAGAAAAGAGCAAATGGCACATGCCATAAGCAGTGTCGGCCTTCAGCCGCTGCATGTGAAGATTAACGATACGATAAGCAACGAGTATTGCCTACAGAGTACAATCTATGGATATCTCAAGGGGGGAATTCCAGTGCCCCTCATAGTCATGCTTTATGATCACTCTGCTCAGACGAAGCGTGGGCTTCACGCGGTTGCGGTAACAGGCTACAGTTTGGGGAAGACATCGCCTGATTCGTATGGCCAATCTGATTTTCTTCTTAGGGCCAGTCGGATCGACAAACTCTACGCGCATGATGATGGTGTCGGTCCTTTTGCAAGGATGGAGATAGACACCATTATGGTAAATCTGATTGATCCTGACACGGGTAGCGTTATGATTGATCAGTCAACCGGATACCCACTTCAGACAGATTATCCGCGATTGAAGACTTCTTGGCGTAATCAATGCGGAAAAATCGGCGATACTTACGCAAAACCAGAGTACCTACTTATTCCCCTATATCATAAGATTAGAATTCCTTATCGTACTGCAATGAATGTAGTGATTGGGTTTGATGAGTTCATGAAGCTTCCCATAGTCGCGCAGTCCCTGAAATTATTCGATGTCATCGAATGGGATATCTACCTCACAGAAGTTAACAAACTAAAAAGAGAAATTTTGGAATCGCCAGTTTTGTCAGGTGATTACAAAAAAGCGGTACTTCTCGAGTGTATGCCTAAATATGTATGGCGGGCAACGGCTGAAATGGATGGAAAAAGAGTGTTGGATTTGATTTTAGATGCCACCGATATTGAGCAAGGACCATTGATGGTGCGCGCAATAGAGTATGATCCAAACATTGGACATGTTCTTCGCGTATGTACCAAAGTTCGAAGTATTATTGCCCATTATGAATTGAGACCGGTACGCAATGTGCTCCACTGGTTCGCGGAACAACCGGTGTCTTAATAAATCAAGGACTTATGGGTCTCAACTGCTTGAACTTTTTGTGTGGCATCTGCATTATAACTCGCGGGGCGCATGGCAGATCATGCGCCCCGAACTTTTCTTCTCCCCCAAGTAAAAGACTGGGTCTATTTTGGCGCCACTACCACTGCCCCCGGCGTCTTCACCCGCAGCACTGTTGTTATCTGTTCGCCGACTTTCTCAGCGCACAGTATGCCGCTCGCGGTTACGAAGTCTCCGCTTGCTGCTGTTATTTCGGCGGATCGGAGCTCTATACCCGTGGGCGCTCCAGCGGGTTGGGCGCCGGTGTGGCCGTTGATTATGCAATAGCCAGGGCCCACTGATGTCACCCGGCCCCAGATTTTCACGTTCAGCCCGAATGGGTCGGGCATTTGGTCTTTGCGCAGCTTTCCGCACAGGCCCAGAGGCGCGGGGGCGGGGCCTGTTGCTGTCTGGGTGAACGTCACGCTCGATAGAGTTTTCGCGTCATTAAGCGTGCTGACATCGCCGATCAGGTTTACTGTGTCGCCCGAAATCAGATTCGCTCCGGCAAATACACATCTTATACCGGCGATTCTGTTGGGTTCCTGCACGAAGAAGCAGTCATTGAATACCGCGCCCACGACTTTGCCGTTCATCGATACTATAGTATTGTCCGCGAGCTTCTTTGCCTGTGCAATGTTGACGGTTATGGCTGTGCCCCCGATTACGACACCCTGCGAAACGCCGATCTCGCTCCATCTTTGAGATGAATTGCGGGCCTTGACCGATACATAGTATGTTTGACCCACAATTAGAGCCAGATCAAGACGAGTGACACCGGTCTCGATGCCTGCGATGGTCCAATATGAAACGTCTGTCTGACCCGGCGCGGAGCCGATTGCATATACGTATTCGGCGACCATTGAGTCGGGGTCCGTGGCGCTCCATAAAGCTGTCAGCGGCTGGCCTGATGCAAGCGTCGCTGGAACGATAACTACGGGAGTGGTGGGCGGCGTAAGGTCTCTTGCTTTCATATCGCGCAAGCAGTAGATTTTGCCGTCATAAGAACCGAAAACCACGCTGCTGTCCGCGCCCAACGCCGGTGAACTTGCAACCGAGGAGCCTGTTTTGAATGTCCAGCAGATTGTGCCGTCGGGATTGATCGCTCGGATATGCTCGTCCGCCGACCCAACGTATATCATGCCGGTGGAATCGATTGCCGGTGAGGATATGATACCTCCACCTGGAAAATTTATGCTCCAGATTTTGCTGCCGCTTGGAGATAGAGCGTAAAACGCGCCATCGCCGCCATCAATACCTGCGCCGAAGTAAATGTTGCCGTCCAATCCGATGGCGGCCGATGAGTCCGCTATGATTCCTGCAAAGTAGCGCCATTTCAGGGTACCAATTGGGTTGATGGCGTAGAAGTAGCCGTCGCCGCTGCCTGCGTAAATGGTGCCGTCTTCACCAATAGCTGGTGATGAATCCGCTGCGGAACCCGTCAGATAGCGCCATTTGCGCGTGCCGTCCGGATTGATTGCGTATATATAAGAATCACCGCTGCAGAAGTAGATTACGCCGTTAGTGTCGCATGCGGGCGATGACCAGATAGCATCTCCGGTTTTGTATGACCAGAGTTTCGCGCCTGTCTCGAGGTTGAGGGCATAGAGCGACTTGTCATTGCAGGCTATGTAGACGCGGCCGTTGCTGATTAGCGCTGATGAGCGCACGGCCCCGCCTGCGGTATAGGTCCAGACCACTTCGCCTGCTGGGTTCAGGCAATAGACTTTGCCGTTGTTGGAGCCTATCACAATTCGGCCATCCACAGCCACCGCAGGGGAGCTGTCGATAGGGCCGCCTGTGTTGAAAGTCCATCTCAGGGTGCCGTTCTGCGTGACTGCATAGACCTTGCCGTCGCCCGAGCCAATGTAGGCGGTGCCGTCGGAGGCTATGGCTGCGGATGACTCCACGAAGCCTTGAGTTTCGACGGACCACGCAAGGTCGTTCACGCGGGTGCCTTTGAATATTTGTCGCCCGACATTGGTGGTATTATTGTGGAATTTCCACCAAATGGCTGCTCCTGTGCTAAACTGGATGCCGTCGCTGGCGCTTACCGCACTCCAGGCTCCCGCGTCGTTTTTCGATTTGACGGAGAAGTAATAGGTCAGCATTGGTTCCAATTTCAGGCCGGTGACTGTGATGTCTTCACTCGTCCCCGCGCTGGTCCATGGCTTCACATCGATTGCGCCGGGGCTTGTGCCAATGCAATACATATATTCGACTATGCCTGATTCCGGGTCTTCGGAGCGCCATTTGGCATGGAGCCTGTCCAGCATCAGCGTGCCATCGCCATCATCTGTGACGATTGGAGTGGTCGGAGGGGTCGAATCCAGCATTATTCCGTCCGAACTGCCGGTCTCGCTCCACACGCCGGCGCCGTTTTCTGCTTGCACGTTTATGTAATATGTAATTCCGTCTTTAAGCATTAAGCCGGTGCGGGTGTATGACGTGATCATGCCAAGCTCCAGCCAGTCTGCGACGTCCGCAAGGCTGGGCGCTGTGCCTATTGAGGTTCGATAGCCGACTATGCCTGATTCCGGGTCTTCAGAGCTCCAACTCGCGGGCATATTGGTCTTATAACCCCAATATTTGCCGTTGTCGGTGACCACGGGGACGGTCGCCGGTGTCAGATCGCACTTGATTCCATCCGAGCTGACCGGTTGGCTCTCGCTTCCTGCGACGTTGACAGCGATAACGGTGATGTAATAGACCGAGCCGTTGGTGAGCGTCAGCCCTTCGCGTGTGTCCTCGGTGGAAGAGCCGACATCGAGCCAGTCTGCGACGTCATTTAACCCTGGTTCTGTGCCTATGCAATACTTGTAGCTGGCAATGCCGGATTCGGGATCGGTTGCGCTCCATCTGCCGTGGAGTTTGTCTGGGAGGCCGCAGTAGACGCCGTCATCATAAGCTACTACATCCACGGGTGGAGTGGCATCGACCTTGATTCCGTCCGACGATCCCATCGGGCCGGGCACTCCTGCGCCATTTATAGCGCGAGCGCTGATGTAGTATATTACTCCGTCCTGGAGTTGAAGATCGATAATTACGGTTTCGGGATCGGGTCCCACATTCTGCCAATTTGAGATATCGCTTCCGCCAGGGATTGTTCCGACGGCGCATTCGTAGCCTGAGATGCCGGATTCGGGATCGCTGCATTCAAATGTTGCGTGAAGCTGGGTGTTGTCGGCAGTATACTCGCCGGTATCTGTGACTTTCACGATCTCCGGCGGGGTGGTATCCACTGTGATTCCATCTGATGCGCCAATTTCACTGACCATGCCCACGCCGTTGGTGGCTCTCACATTTATGTAATATGTGACACCCTGAGCGAGGTTCATTCCGGTCTTGTCCAAGCTTGTTGATAAGCCGACAGCAGTCCACCCGACAACATTGGCGTCACCAGGAGATGTGCCTATCGAATACTCGAAAAGCGTAACGCCGGTTTCAGGGTCTTCAGATGACCATGTGGCGTGAAGCCTGGCGGTATCAAGGGTGAAATCGCCGTCATCTATGACTTCCGGTGTGGTTGGCGGGGTGGATTCCGCAAATATGCCGTCGGACGATCCAACCGCGCCTATTGTGTGCGCGCCGTTTGTTGCCCGAACGTTGACGTAGTATCGCAGACCGGAAACCAGGTTCAGGTTCGCAATGGTGAAATCGGTGGCGGTTCCGGCATCGGTCCAGGCAAGGACATCCGTAATGCCTGCCGCTGTGCCAACGGAATATTCATATCTGATAATGCCGGATTGAGGATCTGCAGCGCTCCAAGTGGCATGAAGCTTGGTCGCATCCATCAGATAGTTGCCATCGTCCGTGACCACAGGAGCGCTGGGCGGAGTGGAGTCTACGGTGATGCCGTCGGATGTTCCTACTGCGCTTTCCGCTCCTGCAGCGTTTCTGGCCTTTGCGCTGATGTAATATTTGGTTCCATCAAGCATGTTGAGCGAAGTGATTATATAAGTTGTCTGAGCGCCTGCAGACGTCCACCCACGAATATCGGCGCCTTCGGGTGTTGTGCCTACTGCATAGAAATATTCGACAACGCCGGATTCGGGGTCGCTGGACGACCAGTTCGCTGCCAGCAATCTTGTGGAGCTTGTGTAAATGCCGTCGTCAGTCACAACCGGCTTGCTCGGCGGAGTGGAATCTACGGCAATACCGTCAGCCGATCCTATATATCCCGCTTTGCCTACCGAGTTGCGGGCGCGAACATTTATGTAGTATGTTATGCCGTTTGTCAGGCTCAAGTCAGTGGCGGTTACGCTTGTCTGCAGGCCAACGTCGGTCCAGTTTCTTATGTTGAGGGCGCCTGCGGATGTGCCGATTGAATACTCATAGCTTGCCACGCCTGAAGCGCACGTTACGGTTGTCCAGATAGCGTGCAATGTGTTCGTAGATGCCGTGTAATTGCCGTCATCAGTTACCACTGGGGCCGGAGGTGATGCTGTATCGATCACGATTCCATCGGATGACCCAATCTGGCTCACATTGCCGGTGTTGTTGTAGGCGCGGACGTTGATGTAATAGGTGGCACCCTGCTGCAGGCTGAGGCCGGTCTTTGTGAAGGATGAGTTTGTTCCTGCGTCAGTCCACGTGAGAATATTTGTCCCGCCTGCGGTCGTGCCTAATGAATACTCATATCTGCCGATTCCGGATTCAGGATCCGATGAGGCCCAGGTTGCATGGAGCTTTGTGTTGTCTGAAGAAAACGCGCCGTCGTCCGTGACGCTCGGGCGAGTGGGAGGCGTCCCATCCAATGTGATTCCATCTGAGCTGGCTTCGGGACCCGTCAGACCTGCGCCATTGATAGCGCGAACGGTGATATAGTAAACCTGCTTATCCGTAAGGCTCAGGCCGGTGCGGGTGTGCTGGGCAGCGCCTGCTGTGTTGAGCCAGGGGGCAATGTCCGCCAATCCTGGCGCAGCGCCTATGCAGTATTCATAAGAATAAATGCCGCTTTCTTGGTCAGCCGCAGCCCACGAGCCGTGGAGACGGTCACTTTGGCCAGTGTAGACGCCGTCATCGGTGACGGTCGGCGCGCCCGGCGGGGTGGAATCTGCGGTGAAGCAATATAGAATGCCGTTGTCAGCGCCGATCAGCAGCGCCCCTCCGGGACCCATCGCCGGTGAGGAATAGATTGGCGAACCCGCATCGAAGTTCCATCGCTCGGTGCCGTCCGGGTTCAGCGCATAGAGTTTGCCGTTCAACGAAGCTGCAAAGATGCCTCCGTCAGAGCCCAGGGCAGGGGAGGAATCCACATATTGCCCGGTCGCAAATGTCCAGAGCTGTGGGCTGAGACTCGAGAGAGCGTGAATTTTCCCATCTCGACATCCGTAGTAGATCGATCCATTGGAATAGATTGCAGCCGAGGAGCGAACATCGCCGCCGGAGTTTATTCGCCATTTCATTGAACCGGTTGGGTTGATGGCGTAGAAATAACCGTTTGATGAGCCGATGTAGATCGTTCCATCGGACCCTATAGCGGGCGAGGCATAAAATGCTGCTGCGCCTGATGGGATGAACGGCGGCCACTTCTTCGCTCCTGCGGATGTGACGGCATAGATTTTGGAGTCCTGGCAGCCAAAATACAGTGCGCCGTCTGAGCCGATCGCGGGTGATGAGCTGATTGCGGCTCCTGCAGAGAACAGCCATTTCTGGGTGCCATTAATATCGAACGCGTATAAAGCGCCGTTTTGGCAGGCGGCGTAGATGGTTCCGTCCGGCGCTATGGAAATTGAAGCATTGGGTATTGATCCCAGAAGCTTTTTCCATTTTACGACGCCGTCTGGCTTGACTGCACAAAGATATTTGTCTGTGGCGCCAACATATATCACGCCATCAGCGCCTATGGCTGGCGATATTGTGCTGACAGCCTTTAGATTGTTGGTCCACAGGCTCACGCCCGCGCCCCTGATCGCGTAGAGTTTGCCATCTGCGCAGGTGAAGTAGGCGGTGTTGTCGGCGCCGATCACAGGCGACGATTGTATTGCTCCACCAGCGGTGAAAGTCCAGCTGAGTTCTGAGCCGGTCCCGCCAAACAGGCTCATGCCGGTGGCGGCGTAGTCCCTATGGAATTTCGGCCAAGTGGATGATGCCAACTGGCTCCATGCGCCCTGTGCGCACACAACCAGCGCAAATGCCGCCAGGCAAATATAGTATAAGCGCTTCATTTCCTATCCCTCCCGGTTTTTCAAGCCGCCCGTGGCGGTTGCCCGTTTTTTAGCGCTGCCATATATTTAGCAGGCTGGCGGTTAGATACCCGTGTGCCTACTTGCTTCAAACATGTCGTAACTCTACCACATATATAGCAGGGTTTTTGTTCTTTGGATGGGTTTGACAAGCCGAGCGCTGTGATTTACTGGGATTTGTGCGTTATAGATGTGTCATGTATGGTAGAGTGTGTGACTGCTGGGTTGGCCGAGAACTCTTGAATTTGGGGTAGAAACGCTACCCATTTTGCGGCGCTGTGTTGTATAATAACCTCAGCTTGATTGCAAGGAGTTTTTTGATATGCCTCTAACTGACATGCCGCTTGAAGAGCTGAAAAAATACCAGGGTCGAAACCCCAGGCCGGATGATTTTGATGAATATTGGGACACTGCAATTGTCGAGATGATGAGCGTGGACGCGAATGTGGAACTCATGCCGCGCGGGGTGGAGCTGCCGAATGCCGAGTGCTTCGATCTTTATTTTACGGGGGTCGGCGGGGCGAGAGTGCACGCCAAATACGTCCGGCCAAAGCATTCGGATAAGCCAAATCCTGCTTTGGCGCATTTTCATGGTTATTCCTGGAGGAGCGAGGACTGGTACGATCTGCTGCCGTGGGTGAGCCAGGGCTTTGCGATAGCCGCGCTGGATTGCAGAGGGCAGGCGGGGCTTTCGGAGGATGTCGGCGGCGTGCGCGGCAATACTTACCAAGGCCATATTATTCGCGGCCTCGATGATTCGCCCGAAAAGCTATATTATCGCTCGGTGTATCTGGACTGCGCTCAACTCGCTGGGATATTAATGAGCCTGCCTGAGGTTGACGAAAATCGCGTTGGCGCTGCCGGCGGCTCACAGGGAGGCGGTCTGACGTTAGCGTGCGCTGCTTTGGAACCGCGCATCAATCGCGCCGCGCCGGTCTATCCGTTCCTGTGCGATTATCAGCGCGTCTGGGAGATGGACCTGGCAGTCGACGCCTACACAGAACTTAAGACTTTCTTCAAATACTTCGACCCGCTGCACAAGCGCGAAAAAGAGATTTTCACTCGCCTGGGCTATATCGACAACCAGCATCTGGCGAACCGTATCAAAGCCGAGGTTCTGATGCCGTTTGGGCTGATGGATACAATCTGCCCGCCATCGACCCAGTTCGCTGCCTATAACAAGATTACTTCAAAGAAGGACTTGTTGATCTATCCGGATTTCGGCCACGAAGGTCTGCCGGGAGCCTGGGATACCATTTTGGGGTTTATGTTGGGGATGGAATAGGAGTGGAAAGTGGAAAGCGGAAAGCAGAGAGCCCAGAAGGGAAGGTTTAGTTCCATCTTAGAAAAATATTGCTCATTTTGAGCGTGAAACTCCCCGAATTCGTTTCCAGAAACACGTACCGAGCATGTCATTCCGAACGCAGTGAGGAATCTGCTTTGAACCAAGGTCCCGAAAAAGCAGATTCCTCGTCGTTTCTCCTCGGAATGACGTAGTTTGAGACCTTCTGCTTTCACGCGAAGCGTGCCGCGCAGTAGGCGCGTTTAGCGCTCTTCCAGCATTCTGAGCCCTCCCATCCTATTTCTATTCTTCTTCGTCGCAGGCTGGCGGGGCAAGCTCTATCTGCCTGTTTACTGCATCGAGCAGGGCGGCAACGGCGGCGCGGTATTGATCGCCTCGGCGGACAAGGGCAGTTCCTGCCAGGCGAGTGTTCTGCCTTGGGCTAATATATATTGCTACTACCGTGACCAGCTCTTCGTCATCGCCAAGATCATTTATACCGGTATCTTCAACCACTATTCCGTGCTCAGGCGCGAGTGTCTTGCATACAGCGCCTGCGGCCGCCTCGGCAAACAATCGGAGCATGCCATTACCTCCAACCGTATACCCGGTGACTTCGCGCTTATACTGCTTTCCGTCTCGCTTTAAGATGACGCAGGCGCTTACCTCGGTGCCGGTGGATGAGAAGCTGATTGTATCTATTTTGAGCCTGGGCGCGCGCTCATCGCCATAGCTTGCGGCTGCGTCTTGGCTAGCGCGACTTGCTCTGGCCTCTTGGCGAGAGGGCTGCGAAATTGCTGCGGCCTGCGGCTCGTCTCTCGGGGGCGCGGCAGGAGCATCTTGCGCCTTCGCGGTCTCGAATGGTTTTTTCTTCATAATACAATTTTTGCTTGCGCGGGTGATGAGATCATCCAGCGTGGCGGCGTAATGCATATCTTCGCGCTCTTTGGTGCGCATTCCGCCAAACATACCCCAAGTTGCTGTGACCTTCTCCGGCAGACCCTTTACAGCAAGCAATGCAATTTTTTCCTGCAGCCGAGCAGCAAGCATTTCGGCCTCATCAGCAAGGCGTACGCTTACAATTGCAAACTCATCTCCGCCATATCGGCATGTGAGTTCCAGGTTGGGGTCTGTGTTGGTCTTGAACACACCCGCAACCTCTTGAAGCACCCGATCGCCAATCACATGCCCGTGCTTCTTGTTGAACCTGCCGAATTGGTCTAAATCGAAGAGGATTACGCTGATTTCCTGCCCTTTTTTGAGCGCATTCATTGCCCATTCGCGGAATGTATCTGACCATGGCAGTTCAGTGAGCGGGTCGTAGGTGCGGCCGAGTTCGGGGATGAGATCGCTGTCACTGACGATGCCGAGGAGCCGGCCGTTTTCCATTACAAGCAGATGGCCTGTGTTGCTTTCCTGCATCAAATCGGCGGCGTTATGGGCGGTCGTATCAGGGTCGACTGAAGCAAAATTTGTATCCATCAAACTAGAGATGGGCGCGTCCTGAGCTTCACCAAGCAGAGCATGAAGCGTGACAAGGCCAACCACACCATCAGTGTTGTGGATGACCGGCAGCGCGCTGATATTATGCCCTTTCATTAAGATGACGGCAGTTTTAACACGTGTGGAAGGGTTTACCCACACAACATCAGACGTCATCAAGTCTCTGATTTGTTTCATCATGCCCTCTTACGACATGTGTTGCAAAGATCGTACCCTGAACACTGTAATGATTACCAGTAAGCAGTAAATCGACCGCTTTCGAGGCAATTTGACGCGTAGATATGGGCGCTTACCGAGCAAATAGTATTTACTTAGGATATGGTGTAGTGGAAAAATCGGGGACGCGGACAAAACTATGATCGTCGGGGAAATCCGTTCCCCGATGCACGTCCGCCGGATAGGCTTCTTGCCAAATTCCACGTGAAGCCGTTCCGTCGGCATTAGGATAGTAATTGTAGCCTTGAACGAGCCTGTCTGTCAACGTAATAATTCACGTGCGCGCTTCCTCAGCGCTATCCTTGTGCCGCTGCCGCATTCAAGAAAGACATCATCCACGCTCTTTCGGATGATATCCAATCCACAGCCAGTTGGGGTAAACGAAGAACCCAGCGAGTATTGGATACCGGATGGCAATGCGGAGCCTTCGTCTTTAACAGATACTGTAAGGGTTCGTTGGGCAAATTCCCAGTCGATGTATATGAAGCCGTTAATGTGGTCTTGAGTTCCGTGCCTGTAGGCATTCGATATGGCCTCTCCGACAGCGAGCAGAATATCCGCTGCGTCATCATCGGAGAAACGCAGTCCTCTTGCGATGCCGTGCACATGCTTTCTTGCCGTAGACAGCCCCATTGAGTTTGTCTGAACCACCATATACCCAGTATGTCCCATATTCATGACGGGTAAGCTCGCCATTATGTTCCACCACCTAAAAAACAAGATACCCATGATCGGTTCGGTCAAACATCAGAGGGCTCAGAAGCCAATAACAGCGCTTGCGCTCGCCAAAAGAGGGTTTTGGCAGAGACTTGTTGTATTCTCAATTCGTAGGAAGGCGCACATTTTGATGGAAGACAAATCTAAACTTACGCGCAGGGAATTTATAAAGCTCACCGCAAAGGGCGCTGCTGCGACGATAGCAGGCGCATCCTTACTGAGCATTCCGGGGGCAGTTATGGCAGAGGCATCGAAGAAGCGCAGACCGAACATATTATATATCCTAAATGACCACCAGGCTTTCTATGGCCACGGCGCCTACGGCGGCCCTAAAATTCGCAGGCCAAACTTCGACCGTCTCGCCTCTCAGGGTGCAGAGTTTTCAAGGGCATATTGCGCCTCTCCGCTCTGCGGCCCATCCAGGAGAACTATGCTCACCGGCCTCTTTCCTCACAATCATGGTGAAATCAAGAATGATGTCAACGCTCCCTATGATCGGGAGGTCTATCTGGACATCCTGGCCCAAAACGGCTACCGCAACTTTTATTATGGCAAGTGGCATGCGGGTGCAGGCACGGCTAAAGATCACCATTGCGAGGGGTTCTCCAATCCATCCTATAATAGCCCCTACAACAAACCTGAATATAAAGACTATCTAAAGGAACACGGACTGCCGGATTTTGAAGTGAAAATCGGCCGATCGTTTTTGAATTCACCCGAGGAAGCTAAGAAGATCCGAGCGGAGAAACCGGATGCGCTGCGAGGGGCCGTCCCCGGGGAGCCTTACCATGTGCGCGGTGAGTGGTGTAATCCGCATGTGACCGGGGTGATGACCTCGCCTGAAGCTACGCATGAAGCCATGTTCCTTGCTGACCTGGCGTGTAAGCAACTGGAAGAATTGGCCAAATCAAAGAGCGATCAACCGTGGTCGATGCGAATCGATTTTTGGGGGCCGCACCCGCCTTACTTTGCATCCAAGCGTTTCCTGGATATGTATGATGCGGCCTCGATTCCCGAATATCCAAACTTCAAAGATGACCTTAAGACAAAGCCAAACCGATATAAATCGGAAGCGAATTGGCCTTTACACGATGGTCAGAGGCATATCATCCAGCCCAACCCGCTCCCGTGGTCGCAATGGCAGAAAGCGCTGGCGATGTGTTACGCTCAGATCAGCCTGATCGATCATGCAGGCGGAATCATTGTGGACATGCTCGATAAGCTGGGCCTGGATAAGGATACGCTGGTCGTTTGGTCCACCGATCATGGCGATGCCGTTGCGTGCCATGGCGGCCACTTCGACAAGGACGCATACTTGCCCGAAGAAATGATGCGCATTCCCATGGCTGTCAGATTCCCAGGCAGAATAAAGCCCGGTCAAAAGCGCAAAGAACTCGTTGGAAACATCGACCTGGCGCCGACTTTCCTGGCTGCCGCTGGTCTTTCGTTTAGCAAAGAGACAGATGGTCGCAGCTTACTTCCATTGTGCACGGGCGAGACAAAAGATTGGCGCAAGGACCTGATGTGCGAAACCCACGGCCATTTCAAGAATGAGCTGGGTCGGATGGTGGTGACTGACCAATACAAATACGTTTGGAACGATGGGGACATGGACGAGCTTTACGACCTCACGCAGGACCATTACGAGATGAAGAATCTCATAGACAGCCCCACGCACAAAGACATTCTCGAGGACATGAAAGCCAGGCTCGCAAAATGGCAGCAGCAGTCACACGACGATCCAAAGTCGCCGGAATCGCCTTTCCAGAAGCTTATCAAGGGCAGGAAGAGCTAATCGCAGGGCTTACGTACTGAAACCTATCGGTAGAGATCGTGATCGTCAGATCGTCGGGGAAATCTGTTCCCCGACGCACGTTTCTCCCGATTAAATCGGGATGATTTACCTGCCAGGGCTTTACCGGCGGAATGGATTTCCGCAATACCTGCGCCCTGGAACAGATTTCCAGGGCGATCGTGGTAGAGATCGTCAGATCGTCGGGTCTCGGCATCTCCTTTTGCTCAAGCTCGTTCATTAACCAGCCTGCCCGCCATAGCCGAATGGCGTTGGGTTGGACTCCGATTCTGCTATTTTGTGTATTGGTCAAAGTGGTTTAGTCGCTGGTCGGGTCGAACCTATGGAATAGAACCCCCGCAAGCGCCACGCCCAACGCACCGACGATTAAGTTCACCAGCGAGACCGAAATCGCGATATTGCTGTAAGATGATCTGAGGGCGAACAGCATTCCCAGCACGATTACTATGCATGGAATCAGCGCCAGGGAAGCCAGTATAAAGGACACCATGCCGCCGAGAAAAGACTGTGCTGGGTCGCGGGTGTCTGGGTAAAGTAGAGCGGAGACAATCGACGCCGATACATTCACGAACCCCAAGAACGGCGCTCCAAACATGCAGGCAAGCAGCAAAGAGCCTTTGTTTGGGTCAGGATCGCGCGTCTCCGGCACAAGAATCCACATCACAGCGGAAAAGACAAACACACCCGCAGTCAAGTATAACGTGGAATTGACTGCCTGCGCCAGCATCACCTTCCAGGCGCGAATGGGCATCGATTTCAATATATTGGCTTGCTTAAGCTCCGAGCGCATCTCCGCCGAAGCGAGCATAGACATCGCCCACACCACATACAGCAGCACCATCGGCAGGTAGGAAAGCAGCTCAGGCCTGGGCAGACTCACTTTGATGACGTAAATCAAGACAATGGGAAGCATGATCATCATCATCAACTGAGTAGTCGAGAGCCTATAGCGCAGAAGCAGACTTTTCCAAAGGATAGCCACCGCTCCTCGGCCAAACGGTGGGATACTTAATCCGCCAGCGTGCGTCGCGCCTTTGTCGCGCAGCTCATTTACGCGAATCCCGCTATAGTCGCCCGTGCGCATCGCGACGCGTCTTTCTGCGAACTTCGTGCTCACTCCCAGCGCTGGTTCATAGATATTTTCCCTGCGATACAGCAGCACAATAAAGCTTATCAGCGCCATGGCGGTGAGCAGCGCAAGATGTAGTTGGTCTATTTTCGTAACGCCATTCAGCGGCGCAAGAAATAGAACTGCGCACCAGTGCGCGGGGGCGAAAACGAAGTTGATTATCGGTGAGTTCATTGCTTGTATGAAACTCTCCTGGGCGTTGCCGACCCGCATAAAATCGTACAGACCATAAGCAACAGCAGAAGCCGGCGCCCCGAAAATAATTACCTTGATGATTGTGCCAGCCTGCTTCAGTCGCTCAAAGCCGAAAGTGAAGATGATATTGATGGTGTGCGATAGATTTATCACCAGCGCCATCAACGCTGTGACAGCAGCAATGCTAATGAACCCCGAGGGGACGACGTTCACATTGAGGGCTCCGAACGCCGGAATACCCATGAACATAAAGAAAAATGCAACGTAAAAGCCGTATTTCAGGTAATCTTTGACCAGCTTCATCAGCAGCACAGATTTTCTTTTTATAGGGGTGGGGAACAGAAAATCTATGTGAGAGACAGAGAAGATCATCATTCCAGAGCTGAAAGCATTATACATAACAATCATGCTTCCGATGCTTATGAATAGGAATACGCCGTTTTCCAGTAGACTGATCGGAATGTCTTTGATCAGGCTCAGGCTTGGCGCCCTGGGGCCTGGCGCATTTGTGTATTGCAGTATTCCGTGAATGAACCAGGATCCCACCCATGCGCCCATCAGCAGCGCCGGAATGAGCCTTTTCGGGCTGCGGGTAGTGTTCTTTATCGCATTTATGAGCTGCCTGATCTCAAGATAGAGGAGTGATTTCAACTTCTCCACCCTCCTCCGTGAGCGTCAGGAATACATCCTCAAGGGAGGCATCTTTTCCCATTTTTGCGCTTTCATGCAGCTCTGCCAGGTTTCCTTCGGCTAAGATCGTCCCTCTTCTAAGAATGATAATGCGATCACAGAGGCGCTCGGCGGTGTCCAGCATGTGAGTGCTGATAAGTATGGCTTTGCCATTGCTTTTCGCTTCGGAAATCATCTCTTTGAGCTCATGCACGCCTCTGGGGTCGATTCCGATGAGAGGCTCGTCCAATAGTATTACGCGAGCTTCATGGATGAACGCACAGGCAATGGCGAGCTTCTGCTTCATGCCTTTTGAGAGGCTCAGAACCAGGTCGTTGCGCTTTTCATCTAGATCGAACCTATGCAGCATGGCATCGGCGCGTTCCTCGAAGCCGTCCATAGTCTGATAAGCCATCGCGATGAATCGCAGGTGCTCCCAAACTGTAAGCATTTCATAAGGAGTTGGCACTTCTGGGACAAACGCAATGCGCCGTTTGACCTCTTCTTCGTTGGTTTCCAGGTCAATGCCGTCGATCTCTATAGCGCCCTCGGAAGCTTGCACGATCCCCGTGACACAGCGTAAAACAGTGGTCTTGCCGGCGCCGTTCGGCCCCAGCAGCCCCACAATCTCTCCATCGCCCACTTCAAACGACAGCCCGTCAACCGCAAGAAATCTCTTGTAATATTTAACTAAATTGGTTACTTTTAGCAATGCTCAGCTCCATGATTGAAAGTGAAAACGCGCAGAAAAGATATGCTGACTATGCTTCGTGGGCTCGCATTTCGCCCCGAAGCACGCACAAAAACCCCACCTTCGGGACGAAAAACAGTCCCGAAGTATAAAGTATAAAAACTCCACCTTCGGGACGAAAAACAGTCCCGAAGTATAAAGTATAAAAAAACCCCACCTTCGGGACGAAAAACAGTCCCGAAGTATAAAGTATAAAAAAACCCCTTCGGGACGAAAAACAGTCCCGAAGTATAAAAAATATATGCCTGTGCTTATTAGATTCCAAAAACGCCCGCGTGGTTCCCGACACAGGCGCCCAGATAATTATTCCCCCAAATACGCTTGTAATCCTGCCGAGAGGGCAATGAAATGAAAAGAATGCATGCAAAATCGCAGAAAAACGCCCCGCTTAACACAAAAGCGGGGCGTTTTGATAATTGGCTTATACCGAAAAGACAATTCTGCCTATTTGGACAACTCTGCCCTATAAGCGATTCCTACCCATGTATGATCGCCAAACATGCCGCCCTTGATGGTCAGCCCGGAGTTCTTAGGCATAATTGTGATGCCTGTGATGAGGTCCTGACCGTCGTGTTCAACCACGAGACCCAATTCAGGGCGCAGCAGGAACTGCAGTCCGCCGAAAATGCCGTCGTGCCTCTTCTCGCCGAGCAATGTCCAGTCCTCTGTGCCAATTCCCAGATGAACTCGAACCAAAGGTGGACCCGGCTGCTCCGGATTAAAGAAGAAAGTTTTGGCAGCTGCCAAAAAATACGAACGATCCCTAGTCTTGTTTGATATGCCTGGGGCATCCGGCAATGTGGCTGCGCCACCTATGTTTCGACAGCCAACCACCAGGTCTGGTGTTGTCGGCGACTCCGAGAGGAGCTTGTATGATCCTACGAGGATGGTGCTGGTCTTGACGTTGTCTATGGCAGAACGGTGTATATCCAGCTCCAGCTTGTCCGTGAGGCCGTAGTAGAGTGTCTGCATCTGAACAAACTGCGGCGCTCCCGCTGGGGTGTCCAAATTCAGATAGTAGACGGCGGCATCAAGTTCGCCGGCCTTGAGCTGGTTTGCGGTAGGCATCGTAACGATGTCATCGGCAAACGCACAACTCACCACAAACAGTAAAAGAATCACTAGAAACAAATACTTCAAAACTTTCGCCTCCAAAATTGGGGTAATACAAACCCCTGATATATGTAACTTAGCGATTGCAGGCAAATGTCCTTCGCGATAACCGAAAATAGTTGAGTTTTTTTTTGCTAAGCATCATAATGCGCAGTTATGCAGGGTGTGGGAGATCAAAACAGACATAAATATCATCTATCAATTTGGCAGTTGCTCATTTGTTAGTTTGCCTGTTAACGCTTTCCAACGCTCGGCTATAGCGTCCACCCAGATATCCAGGGCCTCGTATGCAATCCAAAGGAAGAGTCCGAAGCCTACTATGAATGCCAACAGCCTTGGCCTTGTTAAGACATCCATTATCGCGCTCCAAACGTGCCCAGATCTGTAAAACATGTCCCAGCTGTTGAATCTAAGCGCCAGGCCGAGGTAAACTCCCAGCGAAACCAGCGCGAAGAACGGTAGGCCCCATTTCCAAATCGGCCAACTTACACGCGCGGAAAGGCGTTCTATTGGTCTCACAGCCAGGGTGAAAGTCATCATCCCAAACCCGCTGTATAACGCATAGAAGATAGAGAATGCCAATAGCGGCATGAGCAACCGGCTGTCTGTATGTGTTCGCAAAAAGAGGTTGTTGGCATCCAAAGTGAAGAAATAGTGGCGCCATTCGGTTATCAGGTAACAGGTGTTGGGCAGGAAAAAGAACCATATAGGCGTCAGCGCTGCCATTGCGGTGTATTTTAGTCCTTTTGTTATTTTCAGTTTCGAGACGCCTACCAACGCATACGCGAGAACCACGGGGATCACCGCAAGCATTACGTTCCAAGCCATCCATTCAATTGAGCTGATCATAGGCATTATTACGTCAGATTGTCTGTTATTTGTTCCCGGTACTCGAATAAAAGTCCTTTTTGGCGTCTTTTTTACACATCGCGTATTGACAGGAATGCTAAGATGAAACATAATAAGTGGGTAAAGCTCGCTTTGCGCAAATGTCACGTTCCATTCCTTATCAAAGAAAAAGGTGAAGATGATGATCAATTCAAAAGGTATTCTTTTGCTGACCACTGCGGCGATTGTGATGACGACCGCGCTGCCTGCGCTTCGATGTCATGCGCAGGTAGCTGAGCCAGCACCGACGCTCAACGCGCCTGCCCCTATTCCGGCGGAAACCCCAGAGCCCAAGAAACCCAGAAAACCCAGGCTCGCCCTGAAACCGAGCGCGGGTATCTATCTACCTACCAATGACAAGACCAGAAGCCGGTTTGGCGATTCCTGGATGATGATTGGGATTACTGTTGACTATCGCGATGAAGACAGAAGCAAAGATAGACTCCAGTTTCAATTCGATGGCATCAGCCGGAAATCTGACAGCGATTACGCAGCCATTTTTCCGTTTGGCTTTAAGTATACGCACAGACTCGGCATGTCCCGGGCGTTCTCGCCTTACGTGGGCGGAACAGCCAGCCTCTGTATAGCCAATATACGCTCTCTGGCAGACAATATCGATACGGGTTTTCGCTTTGCGGGCCCTGGAGGAAGCGTATTTGCTGGCGTGAACGTGGGCATGAATGTCAAGCTGGAAATGGCTTATCACATGTTCCCAAGTTTCAAAAGCTTTGATCTTTCGGGGTTGAGCTTTGGGGCCAGTTTGCAATTCTAATAAAAGGGGAGAGCGGAGAGCAGAGAGCCCAGAAGGGAATTACTCGCGCTTTGTGAAATCTGGGAGGGCGAAGGTCCCCCTGAGCCTCTTCTTTGCGAGGAATTGCGGCAGTTGTCTGTAGCAGGCTTTAAGAACGCCCTGAGGGGGGGCAGCATGCTCGATATTTTGGGTTCCCCCCCCTTCGCCATCCTGGGACTCCCCCCGCTTCGCCAT
>JAPLCU010000024.1 GCA_026392045.1 Armatimonadota bacterium | reverse complement strand
GAATTCAGAATTATCAATTGCGCCCTTCGGTCTTTCGGGAAACTTGTTCCCGAAACCGCCGGCTCCCTGTTCGGGCGGATTTGCACTCCCCTCCCTTCCCTAATTCAGAATTCATAATTCAGAATTCAGAATTATCAATTGCGCCCTTCATCGCATTACGGAAGCATTGCCGGGTTTCCGGGCTGGCCCTGAGTTGGGGACGGCATTGTAATGGATTTTGTCCAAGTCGTGCCCCATCCCCACGTTCGAGAGGTTGTGTTGAAGATTCTCTGGGCAACGGCCAATTGATTTTGTCTGACACGGAACACGAAGCATTCTCCCGGATCCGGATCACGCTGACCTGCACCGTCTTGATATACATCGATTCCGTTCCATTTGTAGGTTCCGGCTGCATGTGTGTGACCGTGGGCGATTGCGATCATGTTATAGTTTTTGATAACATTATAGTAGTTGGCCCGTTCATTATCACTCCACCAACCGGCGCTAAAACCGTCAAAGCCGAAGTGCTGGAAGATGACAACCGGTTTGCCGCTGTTGCCCACGTTCGCAGTCAAGTCCTGTTGCAGGAACGCAAGCGCGTAGTTCAAGTCCCCCACGAAGGTGGTCTCATTGACATCGGTCGGAGACAAGTTGCAGTGGACAAAGTGTACGCCGCCCCAATCCCACGAGTAATGCATGCCATTGGATGAGACCGCCGTGAGATTACGTCTCAATAGAGTCCGAGCTTTGATCAATGGCGCTACGGCGCCTGTAACTCTGCCATCGTGATTCCCCAGGCCTTCGTAGACGGGATAGCGCAGTCTTGCCTCACCATTCACCCCATAGTCAAGAGCGAACATGTTAAACTGAGCTGCTGTTCCGCTTTCGGCAATGTCACCGATTTCAACAACACCTCGCGGGGTCTGCACGAACCCGCCTAATGCAGTAGGATAAGCGGTTCCAGGAAGCGCGTTCATCATGTCCACTGTCCCTCGGTCTGCACCAGCAACAGTACCCGAAACGCCGTAGTGGAGGTCTGAAGTGGTGAAGAAAGTAACCTCGCTGGTGGAATATGTGGTTGATTTGCTGTAATTGAACAGCAGAATCACACTGCGGATGCCATTGGCTGTCTGCTCTTTGCTAACTACACCAGTGACCATCATCATATCATTCACAGAAGCAAGGTTCGCCGGCAGCTGTATGCCCTTAACATTTATTTTGGTTCCTTCGGTGCTGAAGCCATCGGAAATATTGAACCATGTGCCATCAGCGGCAACTTGCTTTACCTTGCCCGCAACTGTGACATACTGCCCGACCACGTTATTGTCGGTCTGCACAGTCTTGGTTGTCATTGCGTAAGGCTCCAAGCCCGTGCCCGCGCTGCCCGAAGGAACTATCACAGCGTTGATGTAGCGCTCGCCCGTAACTGAATCTGTCGCCATCGTGCCTGCGATTGAAACCATGTCATTCACTTTGAGCGCGTCAGGATAACCGGTCGGGTCTTTAACACGGATTGCTGAAGTCCGCCCCAGGTCCTCCATATAGAAGTAGTCTGTGGTGCGGATGCCTTCGCCGTCTCTTGGAGCCAATGTCACAGACTTGCCGCTCAGAACAATGTAGCTACCGTCTTCCAGCGTCTTGCAACTGCCAATAGACACCGGGCCGCCGCTCGAATGCACCATAACCTCAAGCGGGCGGACTTCGGTGGAAGGGGAAATAATCTTCAGCCAAACTCCTCTTGCGCTTGTTGGCGCAATCCTGACCGGGTCCACAACCTGGCCGTTGGAAGCAGTCCTATCGTAGCCGCCATAGGAGCCAATGGACTGGTAAACCTTGGTCCAGTTCGCGCTGGTATTTCTCGTGTTTGCAACAATGGGCGCAGCGTTGTCTTCAACCCAAAGCTCCCAATCATATATGCGCAGGGTGCTCGTGATCAGGGTAACGCCGTTGATGCTATCAGCAGCGCTATCTGACTTGCTGACATCTATTACTAAGTCTTTCTGAGAAGAGGTCGTCCAAGCGAAATAGGTGGTAGTATTGCCATCGAAACCAAGGTTGACGCTATTTGTGCCAAGTCCCGTAGGGCTGGCGTATAGTTTCCCGGTTTCTTTGGTTTTGCCCATAGCAAGATTGACCCCAGCTTCATCTGTGATGGGGATGATAACAGACTTCGACACATCAGCCATAACTGCGATATCATCACTGGGCGTATAACCGTCTTTCCATGCTGCTATGTAGTAGCTGTTGCCTTGCAACACCGGCAGGCTGTAATTGCCAGCTCCGTCAGCAAGAATGTAGATGTCAGCGTCTGATGCTGCGCTTATGGCAAGTCCAACGGTCGTCTTAGAGGCGCTCTTAAAGCCTATGATTGCACCCGGCAGCGCATAACCCGTTGGTCCTGTCACTTTGCCGGAGATGGTGACCGTTGCTATGTCGCGAACTTCTGATTCCGTCAGAGCCTCGTCATAGACTTGCAGGGCTGCCATTGAGCCGCTGAACCACTGAGACTTGGTAGTTCCAGAAGCGTTATCGAAGGCCACACCGACAAATGCAGGCTGTCCCGCCCATATATTGAGATACCTCGCGCTCGACTGCACGCTCAGGGTTCCGTCAACGTAAGTTTTTTCGATTGAGCCGTCGTAAGTTACCGCTACGTGATGCCACGATGCTGCGGTAGGAACGGTAGCCCATGCCATGTTATTTGTGACATGGTAAGCGGAATACAACGACCCGTAGCCAAATTCAGCCGCTTTGGAAGCCGTGACGCGCTGAGCCCAGCAGAGGTAGGCTTCTTCGGTTGCGATCGCAGGATTGTAAACGCTGGCCGATACGGTCCAGTCGCTGCCGCTTGTCAAACCAGCCGGAGCGGTGAATGAAGCCTTTAGCCTGTCATTGCTGCCATCGAATGTCACGGCTTTCTTACCGGCGACGGTTGCAACCGTCGGGTTGGTTGTGGGGTCAGCGCCATCCTGAGCGAAGTTTCCGCCAAGTGACCCTGTATTTGTCCACGACGCAAGCGAACCTGTCGAAAGGCTGCTCGCATCCAAATCAATAAGCTTATGAGGCGCAGCATCCGGCGTTAGTGTAAAGTTCTTGCCGGTAACATTCGCCGTGGTGACAACTGCCAGGATATCAGGCGCGGGATTGGGCGTGTATCGGCTCTTCATCACCGACACATACCAATTACCTGGCGGAATCTGCTGCGTGTAATTGCCGCTCGCATCGGTTGTGCCAACCAGCATTGGATCAACACTGGCGCTCGTAGAAGCCTTGAAATAGACCATTGCGCTCATTATTGGCTGATTGCTATTATCTTTTACTGTTCCAGAGATGGTGTAGATCTGCTGGAAACCGAGAGCAAGGATCTCCGCATCAGTCAGCACCTGGTCATATACCGTGAGAGAAGCGATTGAGCCGCTGTACCAGGTGCCGGGCGATCCGCCCGAGGTAGTGCCAAACCATGTGCCCATTGAGAATGGCTCGGCTGCTCCTATTCTAAGATTCTTAATCTCTGTCTGATTGATCGCACCATCCACATACACTTTTTCGACGGTTCCATCGAAAGACACCGTGATATGGTGCCATAGACCGGTCGTAGGAAGAGGTATCATTGCCATATTGGCGTTGAGCCAAGGGCCGGCGCCGTGCATGACCGCGCCATCGCCGTTGTGGCTGCCATACATAAAGCCGCATCTGGCGCCCTCTTTATTGCCGCTGCTTGCCCAGCCAAAAACGCATTCTGTCTGGCTAAGCGATGGATTGAGATACCACCCGCATACGGTCCAGTCGCTGTTGCCTGTAAGCCCCGATGGAGCATTAATGGGGGTGGCTCCGTTGAAAAGCTTGAGCCTATCGTTGACGCCGTCGAATTGAATGCAGCGCTTGCCGATGGCGGTTGCCAGAACGGGCCGCGTTGTCTGGTCTGTTCCATCAAGCGCAAACGTACCTCCGAGCGTGCCTGAGTTTGTCCAGGTAGATATTAAGTCGTTGTCGTTGCCCACGAGCTGTGCCCCGTCCATGTCTATGAGCTTTGTCGGCGTCGTTATGTATGTAAGTGAGAAATTCACGCCAGATGTATTAGCGCTCAAGAGGAGGGATGTGTCTGCTGTTGGGTTAGGAGTGTATCGCCCTTTTGCCGCAGCAATGTACCATTGGCCCGCAGGCAAAACCTGAGAATAATTGCCGCTCGCATCTGTCGTCGCCACATAAGTCGGGCTCAATGAGGCATTCGTGGATGCGCTGAAATATACAAGAGCCCCGGCGATGCCGGTTGAGCCATTGTTGACCTGGCCGGAAACAGTATAGACGGTAGCGAGCGATTCGCCGCCATTTACACCAAGAGCAAACCGGCTGCTCACTTCAGCCCCGGTCAGCGCGTTATCATATACTCTCACGTTGCCGATATAGCCTACATAAACAGCGACGTTGAGATTAGAGATGCTGTTGGATGTTGTGGTAGCGCTTGAACGCTGAGCGCCTATCGCAATAGAGTCGCCCGCAAAGATATTGTAAGTGGTATTCTTCGTGACAGTGTTGACCCCATCGACATAGAACTTAGCTGCGCCAGCGGAGTATGTTACGACCAGGTGCACCCATCGGTTTGTTCTGTTCGAGGAGACCCAGTCAGTTACATCGCCCGTTCCGCTGCCTTTCAGAGCCCAGTTGCCGCCGTTTTCGAGCGCGAAGTTCTGGCCTGTGGTCCCGCCGTTATGGCTCAGCTCCACCAGAGTCTCTTCGCCGGAAAGGGCAGGATTGAATGACCATACCTCGATAGTTCTCGGGTTGTCGCCGGTGATAGTGGCTGGGGCGACCGGGCCTCCAAAGCCCAGACACTGGTTCCAGACCATGTTGTTCATCGCCACGCCGGAATAGCGAGTTCCGGCGACGCTGGGTGTGAGTTTGGGCGTGCCATTTGGCGCAAAGTAGGCCTTGGATACATCGGCATCCTTCAGCGAGCCTTGATAGATCGGCCACTGCGTGCCATTATAGTCCTGTGGGCGTAGTTCCATTACTAAAGCCGCATGTGCGCTCCCTGCAATAATGGTTGTGAGCAATAATACCAGCAAGCTGGTTGTAAATCTTCTCATTTGGGTGAGACCTCCTCTTCCATATACTCTCATTATGGCTCAAAAAAACAGAGTATGCAAGGCAAGGATTATGGGTATTTCCTGCACAATTCTGACATGCCAAGAGAGTGATGCTACTATTCGATGGTTATGGTGTATATACGCGAGTGCTGTTTTCTGTAAGATCCGGGGGGCATACCTTCATATTTATTGAACAGCCGTTGGAAATAGCTGGGGTTTTCAAATCCACATTCGTGAGCGATCTGTGTGATAGGCTTGTTTGTCTCGGTCAGAAGCAGCCGAGCCCGAAACATCCGAACTTCATGGATGAAGTCTGTTAGCGTGCCGCCGGTTGATGCATGGAATGCTCGAGATAGATAGCCAGGGCTGCAATCAATCGATTTGGCTACTGTGGTTGTGCTGATCTGCCTGTCATAGTGAGCACGTATGTGTGCCTTGGCGTGTTCCACTAGAGGCACGCAGCACGTGGGCGCCGCAGCCTTTCGCAGTTCGCCATCGGCCACCTCAGATAGTATCTGCACAAACAACATTTGTGCAAATCGATCTTGGACAAGACCATCACTTTGTTCGTCAAGCAGCATAAGGAAGAGTTTTTCTACCAGATCAGGCCTTGCCAGCGTTGTCATGATGGGAATGTCCAGCCCTAAACCACGAGATATCAGCGAATCATCAATGGAAAATCGCAGCGCGTAGTAGCGCAGCAGGGAGTCTGCAGGATGAGTTCTCACAAAAGCATTGCTGGCTTTGATTATCAATACTTGATCCTGGGTCAGAGCGTAGGTGGTTTGAGCAATCTGCACATGAAGAATGCCTTCTCTAACGAATATCAGCCGATGTCTCATGTCGGGCAAGTTGTGGCGCACGAACGCATTTACAGATGTGACTAACGCCGCATCTCTTGCTGATGTAGGAATATGCAGAGGAATGTTTAACAGATTGTGATCAGACATGTTAATGACAGCTATGATATATGTTATGTAGAGCTAAGACTGTATGCATTATACCATATTTCGTCCTTCGAGAACCTCAGGATGGCTCATTTAGTATACACCAAGATTTGACACAATAGGTTAACATCAAAAAAATACCGCGAGATGCAACGACATTGCGCCCCGCGGTAAAGCAAAATCTTGTTATTCTATCGTTTTCGTCTTCTCAAACCAGCGATAGAACCAAGCCCCATCAAAAGAGCAAGAATGCTGCTGGGCTCCGGAATGGCTACCATACCCATGCTGATCTCAACGTCTGAAACCAACGCCAGGCGCTCTGCATTTGTAAGCGCTGTCGTGTAGACATACGAGTCGCCAAGGTAGCCCCTAAATGCAGAAGTCCCGGCCTGAGCAGTGCCGCCAGCGCTTCCAAGACCAATGCTAGTTCTGTTGCTTAGCGTATAAGGCTGGGGCAGTGTTTTAACACTAGGTAGCAGCATCGCGTTATCCCAACCAACGACGGCTGTTGTTCTACCAAAGAGCCATGTCGAGCCTGCCCACACATCGTGAGATCCATCAGCGTTAACAACCATGCTCATTACTACCGGCGTGTTGTTCGCTAGCGCGCCAACTCCGCCATATGTAGTGGATGCGCCATTTGCAGTGGTGGTGGGTTGTGTTGTCTGTAGCCTTAGAGAGACCGCGCCGTTGTCTTTTATAAACAGCCCCATCCCGTTGGCGTAAATGTTCACCAAACTACGGAAGTCATTGCTTCCAAGGGTGTTAAGTTCGGGTCTTACAGCCATAACAACGGTGAAACCGGTATGGGCAATGCCGGTATTGAGCGGGCCGGTAAAGCCGCTGGTGCTGTTTGAGATTGTTGTGTTGCCAGGGGGAGTGGTGCCGCCCAAAGCAGCATAAGCGGTTTTTGCCCATTTTATGCTACCCGTACCGACAGTAGCAGCTAGTGTTGCTACTGTGGGAGCCTTAGGGCTGGTAACTGCTGCAGTGGCATTCACTGCGGTAAACACTGGCGTCGTCCCCCAAGTAGAGATAGCGCTGTCGCTATCCCCGAGATCGCTGGTCTTCACGGAGAACAGCAAATCTGCCGATGAATAGGCAAACGCCGACCCGGCTGCAAGCATCATTGCAGCGCTCAAAACAATTACTAAAATCAAACTCTTTCTAACCATCTTTCTACCTCCCAGTGTTGGATTTAATCTGACTGGTCTGAGAATATGCCCATTTCTACAAACTCAATGGCTTATCTATCGCCAGTCATTTTGTCCTAATTGTAGGATAACATGCTTCTGTTTGCTTGGCAAGGCAACAATTCATACATATTCATGCACAATTCTGACCTAATCTTTAGCTGTTTCGGGTAGACAAAAAATGCCTCTGGGGCGGCAGAAACCGTCCCAAAGGCTCTTATGCTGTGCGATTACATTCCTGTGATATTCTTTCTGAACGTCCATGAATTCCAATTATTAGTTGACCACTGTCTGCGTGTGACAATCAGCTCAGTCGGGGTGACATGGAACACGTGGAACCACTCCATCGGGCCGTCAACACCGAACACATCAATGCCGCCCCACTTATACTGAGCGTAGCCGCCGGTATGTCCCCAGATAATAGCTATAACGTTGTAGTTCTTGATAACGTCATACAGACGCTTGGCCTCTCCTCTGGATGAGAACGCGAAGCTGAAGCTGTCAAAGCCTTCGTGCGCGATTATCACCACTGGGCGACCGCTCGTTCCGACGTTGGCTGCTAGATCCGCCGCTATCCAGTCCAGGCTTTCCCTTCTCAGGTAGGAGCCGATCTCATTGCTCCCGATGCAGTGTACCTTGCCCCAATCCCAGGAGTAGTCCCATCCGTCACCGCCTATGCCGATGACATTAGGTCGGATTGGATTGCGCCTTATGATCCCCTCGGCGGTGGCAAAAGTGAGACCGCCGTCATGGTTTCCCGTCCCCTCGTAAGCGGGATAACGGAGCTGGTTCTGACCACTCAGCCCAAAGTCCATGGCGAACTCGGCGAATTGCGCGGCCTTATCGTTGTCGTTGTCGGTTATGTCGCCACTTACCGTGACGCCGCGACACTCTCCAACCGTTCCCGCGATGCCGCTCGGATAAGCCGTGCCGGGCAAAGCGTTCATCGCAGCTATTCTCTCTTTATGCAGCAGTCGTGTAGCCCAGCCGCTGCCGTAGTGTGTATCCGAGATGGAGAACCAGGTGACGTCGTTATCGGGCCAAGCCGTGGTCTGCTTCGTGTAGTTCATCATCAGGATCACTCGGGTCGAGCCTTCTTTGCTCACCACCCCGTTGACCTTGATGGTATTGCCCACACTGGCAAAACTGGCAAGCAGCGGGAAGCCCACGGAGTTCACCTTGATGGTGCTGCCGGCGTCGGTGATGTTGAACGAGCTGACATCCGAGGCTATGGAGCTGATCTGAGCGGTGATCGAGACGAACTTGCCCATCGCGTTAGGATCAGTCAGCACGGACGCGACAGTCATGGTCGACGGCGTGGCGCCGCCCCCGACCACTGAAGTGCCGGTGACATTCGCCTGGATATACTTCTCTCCAGTCGAGGCGATTGACCTAACAGCGCCGCTCACGGCAACCATCTCATTCACGTTCAGATTGTCCATCTTGGGCGCTGCGTTTTGGATTCTTATGCCCGCGGAGCCGTCAGGCTCGGAGACATAGTAGTAATTGGTGTATCGCTCTCCGGAGATGTCTCTCGGAGCCAGACTTGTGAAATCACCGGGTACCACCACGTGCGTGCCGTCAGCCAGCGACTGGATGCTGCTGGTAGCGGTCACGGGAACCGGGTCGATCACCACGTCATCTATGTAGCTTGTATCGACCCAGTTCTTGTTAGCATTATCCGTACACCTCGTATAGACGCATACCTCTACAGTTGCGGCTCCCATCGGAGGCGCAAGAAACAGCCTTGGAGCGCTTTGAGTGAACGTAGTGGACGGCTGCCATCTCCACTCGGAGCGCCCAACCTCGACACCCAGCGAATCACGCCAAATTAGGGCACAAAGGTGACACTTCTCGCTTTCTGAGCCGGAATAGGTGGTTTTTTGCTTCAGATAGAAGTTATAGACCTTCGTTCGGTCCACGGGTATTCTTCTAGCCGCAGTGGTCCTGATTCCTCCGGTATACCAATAGTTGCGGACTTCCGTCACGAACCTGTAATGGTCGCCCGCCGCATATCCCAAAGTCGCCAGGTTGCTTCCCGCCGCCACTGTAAGCGTGGTAGCATCGTTGGATAATACTTTGAAGTCGCCCGCCATAGTCGGGACCGCGCCTGAGTCATTGCCGCCATGGACTATCTGAACGTAGCCTGTTCCACCTGCGTACCAGTAGTTGGTGGTCCACGCTCTGGCCGTATCGACCAATGTTGTCTCGGTAATACCCGTGCAAGCATCCCCCGATACCCTGAACCTCTCCCAGCGGAGAATCCCATAGTCCGTCAGAGCGCCGCCGGTTGCGGTTCCAAGGAGCGCCGAAGCCGTTCCGCCGGGAGTGGTATTGCCCGCAGTTGACCGGCTGAAGTTATACATACCAGGCTTATCAGGCCATGCGTTGCCATAGTAATCAAGGCCGTCAGTGGGCTTTTCAATAAAAGTTTCCCAGCCATCCGGCAGACTGCCGGCTGCTGTCTCGAAGCTGCCGTTATATACGCCTGCCTCGGCAGCGGACGTTAATGTTAGATTGCTGGTAACTGTTCCTGATGTGGGAACGCTAACATTGCTGAAGTTGGCGTTGTAGCCGGAACCATCAGCATAGAGTTCATAAGTTCCCGGGCCGGGAAGCGTAAGCGAGTAGTTGCCGGAAGAATCCGTGACCACAGGAGCGACATTGGAATACGGCCCACCTGCAGTTACTACAGCATTGTAAATCCCCGTTCCGCCGGAATTGCTCACCTTGCCTGCAATTGTAAACTGCTTGGTCAGGTTTATCGTCTCCAGCACGTTGCCGGAATCGTTATAGGCAACATAGTTGAGCGTCGTGGCGGTTACATTGAATATGGCATAGCAGTAGCTCTTTGCAGACAATACCGTATTTGGTCCGTCAGTAGGGGTATACAGGGCAGCGCCGGCGGAGCCTACTATCATGTGATGAATGCCATCCACCAGGCTGTGCTGATAGAAGTGGTTGTGACCATTCAGCACCATATCCACATGGTTTGGCACGAACAGGTTTACGGACATTGCAACCATGTTATTATCTCCACCGTGGCCTTCTATCGTAGAAGTATACGCAGGATTGTGGCACCAGACGATCTTCCAGGGCTTGTTGGAAGCTGCCAGATCGGCGGCGACCCAATTGTATTGGGTGCTTCCCACGCCATAGCCGTCAGAATAGTTGTTGACGCATACGAAGTGAACATCACCCCAATCGAATGAGTAGTAAGCCTGGGTTCCAGAAGTTGAGGCAGGAGCCTGGGTAAACGCCTTAGCGCTGACGCCCCAGCCTTCATGGTTTCCAATAGAGTTGAAGAACGGCACGTTGGCATCCAAAGCAAGTTCAGGAGCACGGAAGAACTCTCTCCTGAGAGTGTCAGAGACGCCGGTATTGGAGAGGTCTCCTGCATAGAGCGAGAACATCGGATTAGCGGCCTGGATCAGTGATGAAACAGCATCGTGCACCGTTGTTCCACCTTTGAAATCGGAGGTCATCGCGAACCTATAGGGGGTTCCGGGGTTGACAGCGGTTTTGAACGTGTGATCGGCGCCCAGGGTGCCGGCAACATTTACGCAATAGTGATACAATCTGTTGGCCTGAAGACCGGGTATCTTGACATTATGAACATACGTCGTCGGCACGGAGTCAGTTGGCTCATAGCTTTCCGTGTAAGACATCAAGCCGTATCTGTCATCTTCGCCCCACTCGATAGTCACGGGATCGGTGGCGTTCGTTTCCACCAACACGTAGGCGCTGTTAGGAGTTATCGCCTGCAGATAAGGGCCGGTAATGACGCCGAACAAGCCCACCCCCTCGAACGTAACCGAAATAGTATGGTTAGCGCTCACATTGGAGAACGTGTAGCTGGGGATTGTTCCCATAGGGACACCGTCAACGATCACGCTTTCAATGCTATAGTTTGCGCCCGGTGTGATCGTGAATGTCTGGTTATCGCCCTGGGCCACTGCCACATTTCCGCTCGGGCTGAGCGTTCCACCAATTCCGCCGGTTGCTGTGATGGTCCACCAAGTAGTATTGCCGCCCTCCGCCACCAGGGCCACAATGTCCGTGGTGTTCAAGACGGTATTGTAGATCTTCAACTGGTCGATTGTGCCGCTGAAGTAGTTGATGGTAGTCTGCAGGTTTCCGAAGTGTAGATTAGCAGGCGCAGCCCTTGCCCCGGTAGGACCGGTTCCCGTTGTCTGCAAACCTCCATTAATGTACACCTTCATCTGTCCATTAGCGCTGTTGCGTGTGCAGGCCACATGCATCCAGCCGCCGGTATTGATCGGCGAGGTGGACTGGATCGTCGTGTCGGGGCTGCCCACGCCGAAAGCCACCTTGCCATTTAGATACGTGACGCCGAAGTCATTCGCAGCCCCACCCACTTCGCCATCGACCAATCCATTGCCGTTATACCACTGGGTCCCTGTCGGGCTGGTCTGGTTGGTTTTCACGAAGAAGGAGATGGTCCAGTCGTCAGAGATCGGCCTTGCGATGGATACATACTGGGTCGAGCCGTTGAACTGGATTGCCTTTAACCCGACTTTTCCGGTCGTGTATGTGGGAGTGCCGAATGCAGTCCCATTGAATGCGCCCTGGGTGTCAAGGACGTTGTTCTCGAACTCGTAGCAGGCAATAGGTGTTGGACCGCTGGTAGAATTGAACGTTGCCGAGATGGTGTGGTCAATGATCACATTGCTGAACGTGTAGCTTGCGATTGCTCCTTGAGAAACGCTATCGACAACCACGTTGGCAATGGTGTAACCTGAGCCGGCAGCGATGGCAAAAGCCTGGTTGGAGCCATGGTTCACCACGACCGCGCCAGACGGGGTTATCGTTCCACCAGTCCCGGCTGTTGCCGTTATCGTATGGGTAGGAGACACAGCAAACGTCGCTGAGATGGTGTGATTGGCGGTTACATTAGTGAATGTATAGCTTGCGATTGCTCCCTGAGAAACGCTGTCGACGACCACATCTGTAATGTTGTAACCTGGGCTGGCAGCGATGGTGAAGCTCTTGTTGGAGCCCTGGTTCACCACGACTGCGCCGGACGGGGTGATCGTTCCGCCAGCTCCGGCTGATGCCGTTATCGTATAGGTAGGAGACGCAGCAAACGTCGCCGAGATGGTGTGATCAGCGGTCACATTGGTGAAAGTGTAGCTTGCAATTGCTCCTTGAGAAACGCTATCGACGAACACATCTGCAATGGTGTAACCTGAGCCGGCAGCGATGGTGAATGTCTGGTTGGCGCCTTGGTTCACCACGACCGCGCCGGACGGGGTGATCGTTCCACCAGCCCCGGCTGATGCCGTTATGGTAAATATGGGTATTGGAGCAGGCGTGTAATTCTGATAGAGAACCGCAGCTCCGGCTTCTTTCCACAGAACACCCCTGATGGCAGCAACGCCAACCGGCTCGGTTGCGACGCCTTTCTTGACTGTTATCGGATCATTGTATCCGTCATTTATTGTATAATCAGCGCCAGCGCCAACTAATCCCCAAACCTTCACAAGGTTGGTCTGAAGCTTAGCATCGGTCTTAGCAGATTTGTTACTGACACCAACAGTCTTGATCGCATTGCCGCTTGTTGCCGCGCCCACAGGAGCGGTGAGTGTGAGAGTATACTGACCGTAGGCATCCACAGCAACGGTACCAATCAGGTTTTTGACATAACCGCCAGATGTAACAGTGTCGGCGCCAACTACCTTGATGCAGCCCTTGTATGTCTCTTCACCAACAAAGAATCGGCCGCTGCCTACACAGGTAACTGTAACGGTACCTGTCAGTCTGACTGTCTGACCAACTTTGGTCTTCAGTGCAGCGATATTTGCCACGTCAACGTAAGTAGGTGTAGAATTGCCGTCTTTATCTATAAAGCCAGGGTTAAAGACACCCTGATTTGCAGGGGTTTTATCCAAGGTCCAGGTAGCATTTGTTGCGTTAGGTATATCGGTAGATGAGGGCGCTGTAAGTTTTGTGTATTTTCTAACCTCTACAAGCGCACCATCCTTGTAGTATTGTATATTGACTATTGCGCCTATACCTGGATCGGAGACGAAATTGATCCGGTAATCGATTTGAGACCCATGGATATAGGACGGAGCTTCCATTACAGCAACTTTAGTTGTGATGCCATTGCTGGTCTTGTCGCCTATCCAGTTCTGCCAATTGACTGTCGGCGTTCCCCAATACGAAGTCACCGTGGCTGAGTTATAAGTGCCTGTCATCGTCCCTGAGTTCCCGGTTACCCACACTTTCATTGTACTTGCTGCCGCCAAGGCGTAAACAGTGGGGGTAGGAGCATACGAACCAGCATTGAAAGCCGCTCCTCCGCTCAACCACACTTGTACATGATCAATCGAAGTGCCGGAAGTGGCTGTATTTAATACCTTGGTAGCGCCAAAACTACTTACCGAAGCTGCCAAAATAAGCAGCAAAGCAATTGACAAAACTTTCTTTATCATCTTTCCTACCTCCATCTTTATCATTTTATTCCTCCCATTCGGTTTAGAGCCCCCCGATTAAATCGGGGTTCACGCACTTTAGCTCTAGTTCTATTATGGTTGAGAATTCGATTTTTAGCAAGGCAACTATTTATGTGTAATTATGCACAATTCTGACCTCAAAGCAGAAAGCGGAGCGTCCGAAACCCCGATTAAATCGTCCTCATGATGACAAAGACCCCGATTAAATCGGGGTCTTTGTCTTGTTTAAGCGTGCGCAATGCACACAGATTAGTTAGTTGAGCAGGCCGTTGTAAAGTTTCAGAACATCGGCTGCGATCAATGCGCTGTTATAGATTCGGAAGTCGTCGATTCTGCCATCCAGAGTAGCAGTCGATGTAGTCTGCGACTTGCCGAGGTAGTTAGCAGTTGTGTTTCCAAGACCGGAAGGTCGCAATGTCATGCTGGTATTGGTTGCAACAGATACGCCGTCATAATAGAGTGTGCCTGTGTTACCGTTGAGTGTAACGGCAACATGATGCCAGCCGGTAGGCAGGGCGGCAGAGTAGCTTATGTTTTGAGCAGTTCCACTATTGACCCTGATTTCAAACCGCAGCCTGCCGCTGGAACTCGCATGTTTTGGAGACAGATACATATAGTTTGTGGTGCTGGTTCCAAAGTCGAATATTCTCGTGAGTGACGTTACGACATCCACATTGACCCATGTTGCGATTGTGAAGTTGGTCAAGCTGCTTACCACGCCGCTTGGTATGGTCATATAGCTGGTTGTGCCGCTCAGAGTAAGGCTGTTTCCGTATTTACCCGCTGACCATGTAGCGCCAGCGCCAACCAGGGTGCCGTTTCTGTCGCCATAAGACCAGTCAAAGGCTGATGTGCCGGAAGTCTCATCGAACTTGTAGAACAGAGAAGCTCCATTGTCAGGAGGAATCTGTCTCGTGATGCTGCGCACGAGTAACATGCTTAGCGGGCTTGGTGTGCCCGCCATCTTGCTTACAACGCCGTTAACCACAATTATATCGCCGACATGGATTCTGCTGATCGGCGTGCCGGTTTCCACGATAACCGTAATATCGGCATTTGAACCGTCGGACATATTCAGATAGAGTCCGTCAGGGGATACATAAGTCACTTTTCCGGCAACTCTAGCGAGCGAGCCCAACACAACTTTGTCATTTGCCACAGACTTGGTGTTCATACCGAGAGGGCTTACAACACTGGCTCCGCCGACTGTCGCAGGGCTGTTCAGCTCAACATATCTCTCGCCGGTAGCCAGATTGGTGTGCATAATGCCTGTAAATGTCGCCGTTACGTTTTCATTGACAGCGTCTTGGCCTGTGAGACCATCGGTTACCAAGATGCCTGCCGAGTGATTGGTCTCCTCAACATAGAAATACGTCGTAGTTCGTGCTCCGGAAGTATTTCTCGGAGCGTAAGTGACTGATTTGGGATTGAACGCGACAAAATCGCCGTCGTCCAGCTTCTTGGCGGCGCCGATGGTCACATAAGATCCGTCAATAATCAGGTTGTTGATCTCAGCGCTATTCAGAGCCTTGCGATAGATGCGGAAATCATCCATCTTACCGTCAAAGCATCTGATAGCGCCATAGCTTCCGATTCTAAGCAGATTTGTAAGCAGCGGCGTGCGTGAAGTTGTGAAAGTCTGCGTCGAGATCAGGTTTCCATTGATATAGAACTTGACCGCACCCGATGCGCTTTCATATACAACTGCAACATGTCGCCATTTGCCGAAATCGGAGCTGCCCAAGCCGGTGTCGGAATCTACCGCAGCAGGCGAGTTTCCGATAATAGAAAAGCGCAGCTTTCCGGTTGCTTTCAATATCGTAAGCTGAAGGCTGCCGCTGCTGGACACTTCACTGCTTATAATCGAGCTTCCCGTTGTATCTGTGCCTAAGCTCGCAAGATTGATCCAGCCGGCAATGCTGATTGCGTTATATTCAGTCAAAGCGGGAACCGAGATGAAATCGTTAGTTCCATCGAAGCTAATCGCATTACCGATCTTGCCCACGATTCTTGTCGGGTTATTAACTAGAGTTCCGTCTTTTGCATTGCCCGATGAGTCCAAAACCGTTGTTCCGCTTGTTTCGTCAAAGTTGTAGAAGACGTTAAGCGGGGTGACCGTTGGGATCAGAGAGAAGTTGATATTCCCAATATTGGCGTTGTTCATCGTGACCGTCTGATCGATCGTTGTCGTGTATCCGCTCTTGCCGGACGCGACATACCAGGCTCCATTAGGTATGATCTTGTTATACTTGCCCTGGAAATCGGTTGTCGCTGTGTATGTCGGCGATACGGATGCATTGGCCGTTGTTGAGAAATAGACCGTAGCGCCTGTAATAGCGTTTCCGATATCGTCAGTCACCTGGCCATAGACCATATAACCCGCATTGGTTGCGCTGCAGAGCTGGGCAGCCGGAATTAACTGTCTTCCCTGGCTCGCGCTCTGCCATTCTAATTTAGCAACCGCGCCTCCGCCTCCCTGGTAGTATTCCATTTTGATGGGATACCACGCATTGGCGACGAGATCGATTGTGCCGGAGTTCTCTGTTGAGCCATGAACCGTCCAGTTGTCGACAAGCTGAGTGTTATTGACCCAGAGTCTGACGCCATCATCAGAGGTCGTATAGAATGTGTAGGTCTGAGTGTATTTCGGCTTCACCCAGCCGGTCCATCTGACAGAGAAAGTGTCCGTGCCCATTGATGGATCTGGCGCAACACCAGACCAATCGAAGTTAATGCTGGTATCGACTCTTGTTATCATCAGAGAAGTGAAGTTATCATTGTCAAAATACTCGCCCTTGAGACCATCTCCGCCGAGGGTCAAAGTGAAATCAATACCCGAGATCGGATTTCCGGCTACTGTGATTGTCCGCTCAGTTGAGTTCGCGTAACCCGGAGCATTTGCTGCTACATACCAGGCGCCATCAGGAATACCCTTGATGTAGTTGCCGCGTGAATCGGTTGTTGCCTTGTAGGTGTAGTTTGTTACAGCGCCCGCAACCTTGGAGAAGTAGACCGTCCCTCCGTTAATACCAACTCCGGAAACATCAGAAACCCTGCCTGAGACCTTTGGAGAAAGGTCAAGGCTGAAATTGACATTCGGCACGCTCGCGCCGCTTACCGTCACAATTTGATCGGCTGAGGGGTTATAATCATCCGCGGATGCAGCAATATACCAAGTGCCGTCCATAATGGTTCTGCTGTAGTTGCCAAGTGAATTAGTGGTTGCCGTTGTGATCGGATTAGCAAATGCGTTGGGGCTCAATGCGAAGTAGACCTTTGCGCCGGAGATACCAACACCAGAAGAGTTGGTGACCTTTCCGGTTATTAGCAGGGTGCTTCCGCCGCCTTCGCTGGCGACCGTTGCATAACTGACAACCTTAACGCCTGGGGTGTATGTCCACATATGACCTTCAACAGACACATTGGTGAACAGCAGCGATGAGTTTGTGGTCATTCCATAGGTGTTAGGATAGACTTTTATCGTAGCGCTGCCGGCCGGGTCTTTTACGATATAGTTATCTGTATTAACCTGGGTGACGATTCCGGTGAATTTCACAAGATAATCATCCGGCAGCGTCGGCACCTCACTAAATGTATAGTTGTGGAAACCGGTTGTTGGTTTGATGGTTGCGCTGTATGTAGTTGAGTATCCAGATTCATTAAAGCTGGTGGACTTATCTCTTGTTTTGTAACGATATGAATAGGTTCCATCAGCCAGCGCCGATGTGACGAATGTCGTTCCGTCCTGCCATGCGCTGTTCGGGCCGCCGCCGCTTGTGCATTCAAAGAGATATTGCACTCCGTTGAGGTCGGTGGCTGCGCGGGCTGTCATCGAAATTTTATTATCGATGGTTGCGTAAGGCATCATCCCCCACTGCGCTACAGGGATAGAAAGCTTCGGAGCTGCCTTATCTCCATTTGCTCCATTAATTGCAACTGATGCAGAATAGGGGCTGAGATTGCCTCTGCCGTCTCTGACCTGAAACTTGTAGGAGAATGTGCCGGATGACACAGCTGTATCTGTCCAAGTTGATGAAGATTGCCATCCACTGGAACCTATTGTGCCAACGATTGGAATGAATTTGATAAAGTTATATTCAACCCTGCCACTGGGGCTTGTTACCTTATTTGCGGTCATTGTTACGGCAGTGCTGGATATACCAACAGGCCCGTAAGCGAATGTCGGCTGAGCCGGAGCGGTGCAAACGAGAGTAGTCGCGCTTGCCGGTGCGGAATCCGCCGTGGTATTAGCGTTTTTATCTCTCATTCTTACAACGTAGGTATATGCGACGCCTGGCGTAAGGCCGACATCGGTGTATTTGTTGAATGAAACCCATCCGGAATCATGTCCGCCGCCGGAGGTGCACTGGAAGTAATACTCCACCCATCCGCTTGCATCCGTGCCCGGGGTTGCGCTCATTGTGATTGAATTATCGCTCTGAATCACAGGCAATTTTGTCACAGGGTCAAAGGTTAGCGCAACCGGAGTGGGCGCAACAAGCCATGTGGCCGCATTCGGTGTCGGAGCCGTTGTATCGGCAGTTATGTTAACTGTTCCGGGAGCCGCTGTTCCGTAGAGAGTTGTTATCTCAGCGGGAGTCAAAGCATGCATGTAAACCCTGAAATCATCCAGATATCCCTGGAAGTAGTTGCCTGCGTTTCCTCTGCCGAGATAGTTCGCATTTTCCATCAGAGGAGCGTTCACGCTATCTGGGTAGAGGGTTGCGGCAGCATTTGAAGCCACCGAAACGCCGTTTACATAAAGAGCGCTGGTTGTAGTTGCGCCGGAGAAAACGATAGCGATGTGCGTCCAGGTGTTAGCCGTGACTGCGGCTGCTCCGTCCAAAGACTCAGTGGTCGTGCCATTAGATATGACAAATCTCAATTTGCCCGTTGAAGTATCTTTGGGGGTCAGATACATATATTTGCTGGCGCCATCGCCCATAGACCAAATGCGCTGATCATTTGCTGAGCCTGTCCATTTAACCCAAACACTAATGGCGGTTTCCTTGAAGTCGTTGACGCTGTTATGCAGCTCAACATACTGGCTCACACCGTCCAGCGGCAATACTCTGCCGCCTCTTGTGGGGGCGGCGGTGTCTTTCGCAGCTCGACATCCATTCATCAGGAAACCGTGATTTATGCCATATTCGTCTTTTGCCCATACAGCGTTTTCTATTTCAAAAGTATGCTGCGCGTAAATGTAGTTGTTTTCCACAAGGCTGGTGAAAATCGACTGGTTTTGTCCCCACTGCCAGCCGAAGTGAACTCCATGGTCGGCGAGCGTCGTTCCGTTGCCATTGGCAGTGTCGCCATCAACGATAATCGAACCAAGGAAATCTGAAGGGCTGTATACATAAGATGTACCCTTAACAACAGCGCATCCGTGAGCAACATTGCCGCTGTCTCCAAAGTTGGCGTGTTCGATGACTTTTGCTTCGTCATATACCTGAGCATCGCCGAATACTCTTGCCCAGTCTCTGACTTTACCATTGCCATAAACATGTGCGCTGTCCTGAACCATCGCATGGCCGGATATAACGGCATTGCCTTCGACAACTGCGTTGTTTCGGACAACAGCATAATCTTCGATTCTGGCATAGCCGTTGACGTGCGCGGTGTCGAGAACCTGAGCGTTAGGGCCGACATAGGCAGTGCTGGCAACTACTGCGCCGGATTGAACGATCCCGCCGCCGTTTGCATGATGAGAATGCGCCCCGGCGTAGGCGGGGTAGATAACATTCTTGGGAGTTGCATTGGTGAATGACATTGTATATGGGAACTGAGCCCCGCTATCAAGTATATATGCATTCCATACATTGACACTCATCGGTTTGGGTGTCGCCGTAACCACAAGATAGAGCTTGCTTTCGTCAGCAGATAGGGTAATCGAGTTCGTGCCCATGTTCCATAAACTTGAATATTTTGGTTCGCCACTGTTGTTGACAGCCACCAGGCACGCTCTCCAGTCGGACTGTCTGACAGGATCACATTGCCCCTGGAAATTGCAGCTAACCGTAGTTCCGGCGTTAGCTGTCAAAGGAATGATATCGAAGCCATATTCCATTGGGATGTGGCTTCTCGTGGGCCTGTATATTCCACTGACCCCGGGCATCTTCACAAGAGGGGTGCGGCACCTTTGATACCATCCCCAGTAATTCGAATCGCTTTCAGCCATATTCTCTTGAGCAAACCACTGTCCTCTTGCAAAGTCCCAAGTGACGCGCTTTTTGGCGATATTGCCCCACATATCCCTGTTTGCCCCGATCTTGTCGGGTGATCCGGAAGTGTCGACTCTGGCCATTCGCTCAATGATATATTCGTTCACCTGTTGATCCGCTGTAGCATCAGTCCAGACACTATTTACGTATGCCATTCCATATCTGGGGTCTTCCACAAAAGCCTCCCAGATCGTAAAGCATCCATAATAATCCCTACCGTGGCATGGGTAATACATTCCATTATAGATGATGCCATCCGTCGGATATTCATTTAATAGCTGGAGCTGGAACCAGTTGGCGGTGCATTCCCACCACGCGCCTGAGCTATTAGAACCGTTAAAACCCCTAGCCTGGCCTTCCCAGGCATGTCCGATTTCGTGCGGTGTTGCGCCTGAAGGCGGATCGTATCGGCAGTATCCCGCATTTGCCATGGCCCAAGAGAATCCCATTGAGTCCATAGACATATAAGCTCCGCCTCCGCCGCCGTCGTTCCAAGTCATAAGCATGACGAAGTTGACTTTATAATAATTGCCGTCTCTCAGCGCAAGAATAGCGCTTTGTCCCATGTCATTCAAGCCATTTTCGACAATATTTCGCTGCCAAAGATGCTCGAACATCTGCAAATTGCCCTGAATTAATTGCTCGGTCACAGGGGTGCCGAAATCCCTGTTATAATGACCGAAGGCGATCCTGAAGTGGTCTGAACGCCTGGTTTCGGTGTCCAGAGCCTGGTTCGAGTGATCCGTCTGATTGTCCAGGTAGATTGTACTCATCGAAGCTGATGAGACGAAGATGCTGCTGAGTCCGATTAAGGGCAACAGGAGCCACGATCGGTAGAGGTGTTTACGCATGGTCATTGATTCTCCTTTTTAGTCGTGCATAAAATCCGCATACAATAACTAATAGCACACGGACACTATCCTCACTATATCACATAAATTCGGATAATTTGTATGGAGCCTGCCAGTATTCGCCATTACTTGTGCCGCCCGTGGGGTAGCAGTGGGCGTCGGTGCAGATATCCCAGAAATTGGATGCTATGCTGAGTCTCCACCTCGCCATGCTGAGGCTCTCGAAGCATGAGCAGCATGATAACCCCCCGTTTCAATATTCCTTAAAAATATTTTGAAAATAGGTCTTGACAAAGGGCAATACCCGAGGTATATTACAAATGATTGTAAATATAATCTCATAGCATTACTTAATTGAGCTATCTGAGCTTATATGTAACAACCAAAACGGCAGTTCGCACTGAGGCACGGGTTCTTGTAATCCACGCTGGGCTATAACCGGCGGGATTAACTATCCTTGGCCGGATGGATGAGTTTGGCACGAAATGTGCAAACTGTCAAAGAATGCAGGGGCAAACTCTGCATTGGATTTTACGGCATGATATCTAGTCTAATCAAAGGAGGGAGACGAAGGTAATACATACGATATCAAGCCGATTTTGGGTTGCATTCGCGTTAAGCCTATGCAATCAGTTTCAGTGTACGAATCAAAGTAAACTAATGAATTGAAAGGAAAACGAAGTAAAATGAGTAGAAAAGTATTATTTATGTGTCTGCTCGTTCTCTGCCTGGGTATGATGGCTGGCTCGGCTTTTGCGCAAACACAGCTGAACTATTGCGTTAACCCCGGTTTTGAGACGGCAGGAGACACCCCAGCACAAGCTCCGCCCTGGAGTTTCTGGGGTGGCACGGGTGGGAGGATCGCGAATCCCTTCCAGAATGTAGACAACCCAAGTGACTGGGTTTGGTCCAACTTCGGCAACCCTACCTATGTAAATGTTGCCGCACAGAACAACATGAGCGGCGTGACGTTGATCCATGGCGCCACTTACTACTATAATGCACTGTACTACGTGCCGGCAAGTGAAATCGTGGAGGGCACTACGGCGGTAGCCGCCATAGGGTTCACTATGATGACGGCGCCCTTCGTATGGGCGCTGCCTGATGCTATAGGTGATCCGGCAGTCATTAATCCGGCGGCAGTCATTACCCCTGACGCGTGGAATGTGATCCAAGGCAGCTTTGTCTATAACAGCCCGACTGCCACGAACGATCAAGTGAACTACGGGCGGTTCATGCTGTATGGCCGCGATTTGACGACAAACGCACGCTTCCCCAATCCTGGCGGCTATTTTGACGATTGTCAGTTTAGCACCATGGGTTACACAATCAGTGGCACAATCACTTTGAGCGACTTGGCAGACCCTACGGGTACGACAGTCACCTGCACGGGCGCCACTGCCCCAGTCGTTGTCGGATCAACGGGCGATTACTCGTTCGTAGTTCCAGCGGGCACGTACACCGTGTCGGCTTCCAAGACTCTTTATACAACGACATCAGCAGTTCCCGATGTGGTAGTGGTAGATGCGGATGTTCCTGACGTGGACATCGAGCTTCCCAGGGTGACAACCGGCACTATTGAGGGCACTATTACTGATGAATCTGGTCCTGTAGCTGGAATTATAGTGACAGCTTGTGACTTTGTTAACCATAGTCTGGTCCCGACCGACAGCGCGCCAACTGGGATAGATGGTAAATACAGTGTAACAGTGGCTTTAGCCGCCCCAGGTTCCCAGGGCTATTTCCTGGCTATTAAGAATATGCCTGTAGGCAAAATAGTCACAACTGGTATTACATATCCTATTGATCCTGAAAGTGGGTATCCTTATGGGATTTCCCCGCCGGCAATCGACCAGAACTTTGTAATTGGCGATGATCCTGAATACGATCCGGATCCTACTTGTCTAATCAATCTTGCGGTAGGAAGCCTTGAGCTTGGCTCATTGTCAAGTTGGGTTAACAAAGGAACCCTCGGCGGAACCTTCGACAAGAGGACAGTTGGCACAGGTCCGAGCGTCACCAATATCGGTGGCAAGAAGTGCGTTCAGTTCGCTCCGCTTTCTCAGAGCGATGCTGACAGTCAAACACTGGGTAGCACCGTAGTTACCCCGGCTGAACTAGCTGGTAGCCATGCATGGACAGTCGTTGCCACACTCTACAAAACCAATATGGCATCATGGGACGGCGACAACGCTTATCTGTCTTGGGCCGGCTGGTGGAATGGTAATCCCAAGTCCGCTGAATTCTGTTTTGTCAACAACAAGGCAGTCGACCATAACGGCTCGGGTTGGGGCTATAGCACCATACCCAGCGGAAGTACGTGGCACAATGTCGCAGTCACGTATGATGGCGCTAATGAGACAATTTACACAGACGGCGCTATTAACGGAACAAGCCGCGCTATAGCCCTCGACATTGCTGCCGGTGATCAGATCCTTGTTGGCAGCACTTCGGATGTTGCTGGTGCGGCCAGGATATGGAACGACAGTTATTGGCGCTTAAATGGCGCTATCGCTAAGCTCAAGGTCTATAGCAGAGCGCTGAGCGCTGCTGAAGTTGCGGCTTTGGAGCCTCCAAAACATATAATCACCGCATCTATTGATCCGCTTGCACCAGGCGGAAAGATCACTCCAAGCGGCGATGTGAGTATTGCTGAGGGCGATAGCCCAACATTCACAATCACACCCAATTGGGACAAACTGATCCTTGACGTGGTGGTAGACGACGTTCCTCAGGGACCAATCTCTTCTTACACGTTTGACCCGGTGACTACTACTCACACAATCGTAGCTTCTTTTGAGAATGCGCCTGTTACGGCAACGCGCTACGAAGCTGAACTTGCTGTTCTGGTCAGTTGCAGTATAGAGGACGATGCAAACGCATCAAACGGCCAGCGGGTTAGCCAATGGGGCTACAACATGACGGAAGCTCCCTCGGTTACGTTTACTGTCAATGTAGCCACACAAGGCATGTATGAGATGGCCATGGGCTATCGACAGCCTTGGGACGGCAATAGAGATACCTACATAAGTGTTAACGGTGTTCCTCTGGGGACGATAGGCGCCCCGCAGGTCGCTGATCCAGACTATGGCAGAACCCTTAAGAACATCGCTCTGAAGGCTGGGGACAATACGATTGTATTGGGCAACAACATCGGCTGGGGTCCTCACTGGGACTACATCGAAATACCATTTGACTCCAATGGAGTCGCTTGGATTGTCAATGCATCTGCTGGCGAAGGTGGAACAATCAGCCCTGCTGGCGATGTAGGTGTTGCCGATGGCAGCAGCCAGGAATTCATAATCACACCAGCTATTGGTTACAAGATTGCTGACGTGACGGTAGATACAGTTTCACAGGGAGCTGTTTCTAGCTGCACAGTTACCCCGACTGCTGATGCCACCATAGTAGCTTATTTTGAGTTACTTGATCTGGGCGTTGTCACGGGCGTAGTAACTGATAGTGTAAGTACTCTTGGAATCGAAGGCGCTAAGGTCTACTTCAAGACTACTGCAAACGCGTCAAAGGACGCAGATTTCTATACTACTACATTGCCGGACGGCAGCTATTCCCAGTCTCTTCCTATAGGCGACTGGTATATAGCCGCTGGTGCTGCTGGCTATGATGTATCAGCAGACCAGGGGGTTAGTCTTACTACAGCAGGCGCAACTGCTGATTTCGCTCTCGTTGCAAACCCATATTGGGATGTTTTCTTCTGTGCAACAGTCGATCAGTTCAGCGCTCTTGCAGATGGCGACTTGACTGGCAACTGGACACCTACCTACGTGTTCGGCAATCCTGTAGGCGCAATGCTTACTTCTATGTTCACTCCTCGCGTTGTCACAGTTGACGGCGTTAAATGGATTTCCAATAACCGTGATGATACTATCGGTAACGATGGTTTTAACCTCACTGGATGTCCTTTCACCGTTCAGCCGAATGCAGGCGTTGATGCTACTGGCGTCAGCGTTGTTGCTGTAGTGCAGCCGATATACAATACAACAATTGGCGGCGAGCCTAGAGGCGAAATCGTTAACCTCTACTACAATGGTCTCTCTCTTTGCGTTGACCACGCTACCGGCGAAGTAATGGTCGCCCGCAAAGCGTGGGATTGGCAAAGAACTGGTACCATCATTCCTGATGGCCAGAAGAGCATTGTTGCTCTCGTTTGTCAGCTTGACGGTTCAGCCAAACTGTATGTTAACGGTGCACAGAGTGGTTGGCCAGGCGCTGCCTTAGGCGACAATTACTATGCTGACTTGACTGGCGGAGACGGCAGAAATAGCTGGCAGAATCTAATCGGCGTAGGCCGCAACGTCTGGGATAACTGGAGTTCATTCAACGGCAATATCGGCGATGTGTATGTCTACAAAGATGCTATCTCTGATGAAAAGCGCGAAGCGCTGCAATCAGACCTTGGCGCTAAGTTCGGGATAGATATTCCGACATTCGTCGACATCAGCGGCAAAGTAACGCTCGAAGACGGTATCACACCTGTTCAGGGAGCCCTGGTTATCGGCGGACTCACTTCGCCACTTACTGATGAAAATGGTAATTACACAACAACTGCGTCAGCTAACACCACTGTTTATCTCAGTGCAAGCAAAGCTAACCACGTGACCGTTCTCCCGATTGACGGCACGTATGAAGTGAATGTCGGCACTGAGGATATTACGGGTATCGACTTCCAGATGTCTCAGATCAATATCGTCAAGGGTATTGTTACGGACGGTACAAACCCGATCTACAACGCTGTTGTTCAGATCGGTGTTGGCGGTCCTGCTGCTGTAACAGATGCTGATGGTAAGTATACCGTTATTGGCATCACTCCTGCTGCGGATTCCTCAGTATATGCTGACGGCCTCGGTTGGGGTGACAACACTCAGACAATCGATACATCGGCTGCAGCAAGCGGCACGATTACTCTGGATGATATCGTTCTGACTCCTAAGACAGAAACTGACGCCAGCTACATTCAGAACGGTGGCTTCGAGACCGGTGATCTTACTGGTTGGGTATTCGAGGGTGATCACCCTGAAACCATTGACCTAGGTGTTACAACTGCCGACAAGGCCTCCGGTAGCTATGCTGCTACCTGGACGTCGAAGACCGGCATTGACTACTATCATGGCTACCTTTCTCAGACTATCCCTGTAGTTGCTGGCAGCACCTACAACGTCTACTTCAAGGTCAAGACCAATGCCACAGATTGTGAAGGCCAGTGCGGCTTCGACTTTGGCGATTGGTGGGGCTATGATGGCCTAGGCACCAACTGGATGTATACTCCTGTTCCCGGCGTATGGGAGCAGACTCTGAACTATCGCTTGTGGAACAACGCCGGGAAGCTTACGGCTGTTCGCGTGGCTATTCCTGAGGGCGTGACAGGCATACATCTTATCATGGGTCTGGGTACAACCATTGCTGGTAGAACCCTCTACATTGACGATGTTGTTGTCGACAGAGTTGGCGATGTCTATGTCCCGCCAGTTACTGGCCCGGTGTATGGCGCCAATAACAAGTCTGTCCTGACTGACGGAATGCTCATCGGCAAGCGTGTCAAGGTCTGGGGTAAGATCATATCCAAAGATATAGCATCTTACGTGATTAGCGATGGCTATAGCGCTGGTGTTACAATCAATGGTACGACGTCACTTCCGCCCGACTCTATTGCAGTGGTCACGGGCGTGGTTCTGCCTGACGGGAGTGTCACTTCCGACTAACCATCTAACAACTTAGTTACCTTCGGGTAACACTGACAATTGGCTGCACCGCTCTCGCAAGAAATTGCGCAGCGGTGCAGCTTTTTTGTGTGCGAGCTGTGTCCACGGGAGGGCGAAGGTCCCCCTGAGCCGATTCCTTCGCAGATGCAAGGCTCGGCGGGAGCCTCGCCCTCCCATCACTTGGGCTTTCGTTGCTTCGGTTCCGTAGGGGCCGAAGTAAAAATCGTTGACGCCCGAACAATGCAAGTTACTTCCTCGCCCAATCAGCCTCACGCTCTTTCTCCAAATTCGCACGCTGTTCAGAGGTCAAAAGTTTCGCAGCCTCATTCCAATAAGCGCGCCGGGCGGATGATATTTCGCGTGAGAGAGCTATGAGAGGAGCAGCCTCGGTCTGTACCTGAGCGACTGGTGTTCGCGATTGCCCTTTCGCGTTGTCGAGATACTCCTGCGTCTTTGCTGCAGCCTGGTTGGCATGGGCAATCTTGGGGCCATAGGCTTTTGCCCACTTGGATTGAAGAGCCATGAGCTTCGCTGCCTGCAAATTGGTCAGATGAAGTTTTTCGCGGCGCTCAATGATGAATTTCAATTCGGGCGTGGGGCCGAGCTTTTCATCATAAGAAGAGGATATGATCTGCCTTTCCACTATCGGCCGGGAGCTGGGCTGTTGGTGCTGCGCAATCTTCGTCCGAATCCATTGCGAGCCGATAAGCACGGAGATGGCTAGCGCGATTATTAATCCGGGACCTATGCGAAACCAGGTTTTCTTTGTATTGCTCACTGTTGGATTGCCTTTGCTTGCGCAACTTCAATCGGAATAGCCGGCAGTACTCCAAGAGAGATATGTTGCTTGTTGGTTCCTTTTGCCCCTTCACGTTCAATATCGGTGAAAACCTCCAAAATCAAGTTGTCGGAGTATCCGGTTTGCTTTGGATCAGCTTTGATAGTGCAAGTCACGCCGATGGAAGTCGTTTTGATGTCACCGAGAGTCAGACCAGCGGGCGCTTCACTAATCACCACCTGGATTGGGGTGTTCGGCATCGGACTTATTGAAAAAGCCACCTGAACCTCGCCGCCAGCAAGTATACGCAGATTGCCGCTGCTCGACCTTGAAATAGTGGGCACATTGCGGCCAGCAAGTAGCATAGCCAGCAGTTGTTGCGCTGGCACCAGGTGTTGATAGGCAAAGGCCTGCATCATATTTTGCGCGGGTATCACGTCGCGCACTATTGTCTTGCCGCCGATGATCGCTTTGCCTTCGAGCTGTATTGCGACAGGTTGGAAAGAGGCTCGCAGCCTTCGCGGCAGAGCGCTCATTGTCATTCGCACGCAATCTTTTCCCGCAGGAATCCGTGCGCCATTCAAAGCAAAACCGGCAGGGGCATTTTTTAACGATATATCTATATCGCCCTGCCAGCCGTCTTTTCGGAAAGCAAATATCGTTATGGGCACGGTGCATCCCGCAGCTACATTTATGCTTGACGGAGCTATGCGCAATGCAAAATCCGGCTGCTTTGGGCTTACCCGCAGCTGATAATTGTAGTCGTCGCCTCCGTGGCGCTGAGCATCGGATATTTGCACGAAATACACGCCGCTTGTCGGCAACTTAGCCGTCAAATATGAATCCGCATGATGTGTAAGCAGGCCCATCGCGCAGTCTTTGCAGTCATCATTTAATGCAATAACTTTGCCCGACGCGCTGATCAATCTTAGCAGCGAATCCATGGGCGATCCGAGCCTGCGGGCATAAACCTCCGCCACAATCTCATCCCCGGCGCGACCACTGAACTTAAATACATCAACATCACCCGCACGCTCAATACGGCCGCTCACAATATTTGGCAACTTTACAGATTGTGACTGCTGCCCTTTATCATTTGGTTCGATTTCCTTGCATTTTGGGAGTTCAGGACTTAGCATCTGGGAAATCTCAGTTGGCGCTGTATTCTCAAAAACCGGTTGATTTTCAGCCACAACCACGCGATAGATAAAGTCTCTTCGGCCTCTGTAGAGCGTATCGCGAACTATCAGCGTATAAGTTCCGTTGGATGGCACGGTGTAGTTAATGACCGGATCAGGATCAAAACCCGAATGGTCTGAGTTGGCAACTTCTTTGCCGCTGGCATCGCTCAAGCTAAGAAGAGCCTGAAACCACCCCGGCACCGCGTCGGCGAGATATGGGATCAAATGCCGAGCCTGCGCCGACATCACCAGTTTCTGACCTTGTTTCAACTGAAGTGAATAGCTATCTGTTTCGCCAGGCATTATTCTGCCGTTGAACATAATCGGCGCCTGTAGGGCAGGCTGCACAACCGGGTTAATATCGTCCGGATCAGACTCTTGAACCTCTGGCAACTGGCCAATTTGAAAGACAATGGGATTGGTGAGCCCATTTGCTGTCAGTAGGCGAAGCTCACGGTCACCGGGGGCAGCGTCGGCATCTATTTTTATCTCCAGCGTTACGGTTTCGGCTATTGGTGGTTTTGTTTTCTTATTGAAATTGAGAAACTTGTCTCTGATCTTCGTGAGTTGGTCGCGTGTCAGAGTTTCAAGATTGCGCAGCTCAGGGATGTCCGGCAATTCAATCCTGGGAGCATTAGGGTCTAGTTTTGCATTATTATTCTGCCTTACTCGTGTGTTCGCTCGCCGCGTTTGCAGTTCGGATAATCGGCGTTTGAGCTCATCCTGCTGTGTCTTGTTAAGTGGCCCGGCCGCACTCTCATATGCGAGCACTGCCGCCTGCGCGCCCTTGCCGCTAATGTATACTTCGCGCGCTCCGCGCAGCTGCTGCCCACCGATATTGACTTTCACAACACTACCTTTTTGGCTGCCCGCCGGGTAGATATAGCCGATATATGGCTCAGCGCCCAGCGCCGCATTCGCACATCCTGCCAGCCCTGCTATCAGCCATAACCGAATAATTAGTGTCTTGGTCATGCTCTTCAATCTACATTATCTCCTTAAGCCGACCTTTGCCGGGCCCGTTCTCTTTTGACGGCATGATCTTGATGTCTAGCCCTTTGTCATTCGGCATTTTTGCGTCCGGGTCTATGCCCAGCAGTTCGAGGACACTGCCGATCAGATCCTGGGGATAAACAGGCCGTTCCAACACGTTCTCGCCTGTCGCATCCGATGCCCCAACCACACGGCCGCCTTTGAATCCGCCGCCAGCCACAAGGGCTGAGAAACATTTGCCATAATGGCCTCTTCCGCCATTCCAAGGCGCTTCCCACCCAATTTTCGGCGCTCGGCCAAACTCGCCGTAGCATAACACAATGGTGCTATCCAGCAAGCCCTTATCGGACAAATCCTGCAAAAGCGCCGCAAGACCCTGGTCCAGCTCGGGCAGCTTCCTGTTGAATATGGTGAACTGTTGCTTATGCGTATCCCATCCCGAGTAATTGATAGTAATATGGCGCACTCCGCGCTCAACAAGCCGACGCGCCGCAAGGCAGGATTGACCGAATTTGTTGCGCCCATATTTGTCCCGCGTGGCAGCAGATTCCTCTGACAAATCAAAAACTTTACGCTCATTGCCCAAAATAAGTTGGTCAGCGCCGGTTCGGCACTTTTCCAGCAAAGCAAAATCAGGGTTATCAGGTATTGCCTTGCCCAAGGAATCCAGAGATTTCAACAACTCGCGCCTGTCCTTTTGGCGTTGATCAGAAATGCCTTTAGCGACGACTCCTTCCACCTCGAATGGCGTCTTGCTTGGGTCGCCTCCGGTTACGAATGGTTTGTATTTCGGGCCGAGAAAACCTTCCTCGGCAAATCTACCCTGGCCTTCAGTAAGCACGATATACGGCGGGATCAGCCCTTTGTAGCCGTTGCTGTAACCCCTGAAATATGACACGAGAGCGCCTAGAGTGGGATAGGTCAAACCAACTCCAGGCTCATGCCCCGTCTGCATCATATATGCCGCAGTCTCGTGCGCGTTGCTGCCGTGCGTCACGCTCCTGATAAGCGAGTATTTGTCTGCTTGTTTTGCAAGCAATGGCAACAATTCACCGATTTTGATGCCTTCCACGTTGGTTTGAATCGGCTTACCCAGCGGCCCGCAATAATCGTATCCCGCATCGGGTTTTGGGTCAAATATATCGAGATGAGAAGGCCCGCCCCACAGCCATATCTGAATAACGGCCTTGGCATGCGGCTTTGACGGCATATCAGCCGTAAAAGCGTCCACGCTGCTGAATACAACGAAACATGAAACGAAAGCTATAACAGAACGTATTTTCATATCTATCAATCCTTTAATTTGACCAAGATTAGTTCGGGCGCAATCTCTGATGCACCATGGCTAATCTCTGCAGCCTACCCAGCACGCTCAGTTTAGTGTCGGTATAGAAATTCTTTGCTGTTGATCAGTGCCCAGGCAAGTTCATTGCCCGCTTGCGCGGGAAATAGCCCTTTTGACTTGAAGTATTGCTCTGTAGCGGTCAATTCTTCAGGGCTGGGATGCCGCGAAAGTATTAGCACATATATATCCCGTGTCATTGCAGGGATGTTTTTCTTGTTTGCGTTGATTGTCCTTGTTAGCTGCGGGCTTTTTTCGATTTTCTGCTGAATATCGGTGGAGTTCAACAGATATAAACACTGAGAATCGGTCGGCTTGTTATTGCGTTCGGATTCCAGACCCGTGTCACGAGATGGGCGGCCAAATGTTGCCAAAAATGGACTTGTGATGCTGCCATCCGCCAGCGCTATTGTCCGCTGTTCCTTGGGAATGAAGCTGTATGGCTCCGGCGTGGCGCTGGTGTAACCGGCTCCATCGCCACCAATCCAGCACAACGCATCAATCAGAACTTCGGCATCCAAACGGCGCACGGTGTAATGTGCAAATTGGATTTTCGGATCAGATGTATCGCCGCACGGAACGGAAGACTGCTGGTATGTTCGGGAATTCAGTATCAGCCGATAAATGCTTCGAAGATCATAATGGGAATCTATCAGTTCTTTCTCAAGACAAGCAAGCAATTCAGCGCTCGCCGGAGGGTTGTCTGACCTGATATCATCTGGCTCATCAATAATGCCGCGCCCCATCGTCCAATACCAGATTCGGTTGACGATATTGCGCGCAAACCATTTGTTGGTCGGCGCGACCAGCCAATTCGTGAACACTTCGCGCGGGTCGGCGCCTGCAGGTATGACAACAGCGGCGCCATCTGGAAAGACAGCATTCATGCTCCCCGTGATGGCAGGATTTAGATATACTATTTCTTCTTTCCATTCGTCGGTCTTCTTATAACCGACTCGTGAAAAGAACGCTCCCATGTTGGATTGGCTGGTTTTCGGCAAACGCTCAAACCGCACACCCATGAACGTGAGAGCCACTGCTTTGGCGATAGAGGCGGAGTCTCTGCCCTGAACTGCGCGATAGAAATTAGCCGGCGGCTCCAGAAAATTGCTGCCGCTGGATGTCAATAACTGGCGGGCGAACTTGTCATACGGACGATTTTCGCGGATTGCATCGTGAATCCAGCGATGATAAGCCTGCACTGCGTTTGGCCATAGGTTTATGGGAAACTCCGACTTAACCCGCAGAATATCGCACCACTTCATCGACCAATAGTCAGCGAATTCGTCGCGTGCAAACAGTGTATCAATCATCTCGGCGCGCTTGCTGCTGCTCTTGCTTTGCAGAAACGGCGTAATTTCATTGGGGGTAGGCAGCGTGCCGATCAAATCCAAGTATGCGCGTCTGATGAAAACCTCATCCGAACAGGGTTTGCGTAATTGTGCCCCGTGCTTTTTCAAGACAGCTTCGACTTTGGCATCGACAGCATTTGCCGGTATGGCCCAAAGGCTGCTTTCAAAGACGGATGCAACCGGGGGCGCCGCTGCAATAAGCGCAGAATTACATAATAAGCTGACTAATATACCTATGACGAAAACAGACAATTTACAATATCCCACATTCTCACCTCACAAAATATTAGACGCCTATCCTATTACCCGGTTTCATTATAGCGAATAATCTCAGATTCTGCTGGTTGCCGCAGGTATGCAAAGCTTGTAACTACCAAGCCTGCCTGATATACTGAGTCAGAAAAGAGGATGGTTACGAAATATGATGTTCTTACGAGCTTACATCAAATCGATGCGCCTGTATTACGCGTTTGTAACAGGCATTGCGGGTTGGGTTGGGGTTTCTTTTTACCAATTTCTGTTCCCGGGCAAGGTGAGCTATTTCCATAGTTCCATAATTCTTGCGGTGCTCTTTCTGAGTTGGGGTGTCAACCAGATATTCAACGATTATCTCGGGCTCCCCGAAGATCGCATCAACGCTCCAAACAGGCCGATGGTCACCGGCGAACTCAATGCAAAGGCCGCGATTTGGCTATCTTCCGCGCTGCTCGTCGGCGTCCTTGTTATCTCATTTTATCTTAATCCATGGTCGATAATACCGGTTATCGCCGGAGTTTTGCTTAATATACTCTACGAATACGCCAAGGCATGGTCTCTTATCGGCAATCTGGTTTTTGGTTTATCCATAGCAATGTGCACGGCTTACGGGTTTCTCGCCGCCGGGCCAAATCCTGATCCTGTATTTACTCCCAATCGCATCTGCGCATTTGTATTGGTCGCCTTGCTCAATGGCCTGATGACCTACTACACCTATTTCAAAGACTATGAGGGTGATCGTGACGCTGGCAAGAGGACTTTTATTGTGAAATATGGTTTGAATGTCGCGCGGCGCGCGGGTATTGTCGGGGCATTTCTACCAACGCTCACTTACTGCCTGTTTCTCACCATCGGCTGGATGAAACTGAGCGAGATTCTCTTTATGGAGCAGTTCAGATTTTGCGCGATGATGACCATTTTTCTTCAGCTATGGACCGCTGTCCTTTACTATCGCAGCCCGGTGGGGGAACGCACATATTTTGGCCTCGTCACCAACATTAGAGCGTGCGTGGCGGGTCAGGTGACGTTGATCGCAATCTTCAATGGCTCGCTGGCCCTCTATCTCTTCTCCGCCAGCTACATATTCATAGGATTCCTGTTCGACATGTATAAGGATGCAAGAGCATGATGCCTGATAATCAGTCGCGGCGCTACATAACCGGGTTTGGCAAGTTCTTGGCTTATATTATTATTGCGACGAATGTAGCGATTAGATATGTCGCAGCGCCTCGGTTATTTGGCTGGTCGCCTGTAGCGTATGTTAGATTTCTAAGGCGCGCGCTGATCTTGCTTCTCGTGTTTCGGCACAACAAAGTAGTCCGTGTTGCCCAGGGATACAAACTTCATCTGTATCTGCCCGCATTTCCAACACCTGCTTTTTATTATGCGATAGAAAGCAAACTAATAAGAACGCCTGCGAGGGCGATGACTGTCGTTTTCTCCATGACAAAAGCATGCTCATACAAATGCGAGCATTGCTATCAGCGAAGAGATGGCGGCCCAGACCTTGAAGAAGACCTGCTATGCCAAACGGCGCGAGCTATCCAGGACAACGGCGTCGCTATGTTTGATATCGAAGGCGGCGAGCCGTTTGTGCGCTATCCGAGGCTGCTCAGGCTGATGAGCGAACTCGACAGCCGCTCAGAGATATGGGTTAATACCACCGGCGCGCAGCTTACAGCGGAAATGATGTCAGAGCTTAAGAGCGCCGGTCTTTTCGGCTTGATGGTGTCGGTTCACTCGCCTGATGCCGTAATTCACGATGCGTTTACTGGAGTTCCTGGATCATTCGATATTGCCTGCGATGCGCTTCGGTTGTGCCGCCAGATGGGGGTTTCCGGGGCGGTCAACTGCGTTCTTTCAGAGGATGAAGTGCGAAATGGCAGGTTGGATCAATTGATGGAGCTGGCATGCGAGTTGGAGGCTGATTATGTCCAGCTTATCCACCCGAAGCCGGCGGGGATCTGGCTTGGCCGTGAGGAGGGAATGCAGAGCGACTTGAACCTCATTAAGAAGCTTCGGGAAGAACACATCCGCTACAACTCCAGCGCCAAGCACAACTACCCTTCGCTTGCCGCGCAGGTGTTTGAGGAAGACGAATTGGTAATGGGTTGTACGTGTGGCGGGGTCGACAGGTTCTATGTTAACGCGACCGGCGAAGTTCAGCCTTGCGAGTTTTTGAACCTATCATTCGGCAACGTAATAGATGAGCCTTTCATAGACATCTACAATCGGATGCGGGAATATTTTGCGACTCCCTGCGTTGAATGGCTATGCTGCACTCAGGCGCAGCCGATAAACAATCTGTTTCATAAGCATTCTTTAACGCATACCCCGCTTCCTCAGGCGATTTCCGAACAACTCGCGCAAGATTTACCACAAGGCAAGCCAACTCCTCTCTATAAAAAGCTGGGCATTTATAAATGAGATATATGCTTATTATGAACCCAGGTTCGCGCTCGGGCAAGGGACAGCGGCTTTGGCGGATATGGGAATCCGGACTCACACGAACAAATATAGACTTTACTTGCGTGTCCACAGATGGAATGGGTCGTGCTATGGAGCTGGCGCGCAGTGCCGATTTCGATGTGGTGGTGGCGGTCGGCGGAGACGGCACCATCAATGAAATACTCGATGGCGTTATCCAATCAGGCAATCCAAACCTGCAAATGGGTGTGCTGTATTCCGGCACCAGCCCGGATTTCTGCAAATTCCATGGGATTCCGATTGAGCCTGATCAGGCAGTCAACGCTCTTCTATCGGGCCGCAATAGAAAGGTCGATGTTGCGCGAATCACCTATCACGATGAACGCGGACGGCAGATCACCGCGCACTATGGGTGCAGTTGCAACATAGGCATGGGCGCGTCGGTGGCCAGATTTGCCAATAAATGGCGCAGGTATTTGGGAGACAGCCTGGGGACTGGTGCAGGAGTTATCTATACTCTGGCGAAAAACGCCCGTGTGGACATCGATCTTAACATTGATGGGAACATTTGCTGCCTGCCAGGCGTAAATAACCTGACGATTGCCAAAAATCCTTACATCGCCTCGGGCCTCAAACTGGCGCTCGATATTAGCGCGGATGATGGCAAGCTCTGCGTTTTTGCGATGCATGGGCAAGGCCGAATGGGCGTCATTCGCTTGCTGCCGAAGTTTTATTCAGGGTCTGTTACCGGTGCGAAGGGGATGTTCCTTCAGGAATGCAGGTCTGTGACTGTGACTTCAAAAGAGTCGACGGAAATCGAGTTCGATGGCGACCCACGCGGCTATCTGCCCGTAAGTATCGAGATATTGCCGCAAGCGCTCACCCTGATTGGCGGATCTAATGAGTGAATATGACATAATCAGAAGCTTTTCAAAGGCATTTGCGCGAAGTCCGCTTCAGCAAAACGCCATTTTTTCAAGTGACGCTGAGCTAATTCACATCGGCGATCAGCTTTGGGCGCTTACAATGGATGAGTTTACGCCTGAAGAGGACCTTTTTACATCAGATAACCCAGAAATGCTCGGATGGAACCTTGCCGTTGCAACTATCAGCGATCTGTTTGCGGTCGGTGCGGCCCCATTTTGGTTCATGCATGCCGTTTCGCTGCCTAAGTCAGTCGATGAATCTTTCGTATCCAAACTGGCGTTGGGCATAAGCAATGTACTGGCAAAAGCCGAGTGCAGCCTGTGCGGCGGCGATTTTGGATGCGCGGATGTCTGGCGATTCTGCGGATTTGCGATGGGACAGGTGCAAGGAGGCAAGGCATTAACTCGATTAGCGCCTGCCGAACCTCAAACGCTATGGGTCACGGGTAATCTCGGAGATGCTAATCTGGCGGCGCTGACAAATTCGCCAACACCGCGTTTCGAGCTGAGGCTGACCGAAGCTGAGTTCATCAGGCGCCATGCCACGGCTTGCATCGACACCAGCGGAGGATTCTTTGACGCGCTTTGGCTGCTACATGATCAGAGCCCAAAACTGTGCTTTGAAATTGATCTGGATCGGCTGCCATTAGCGCCAGATGTCATTCAGACGGCCAGTTCTGCGGGTTTTCCGGTGGAGGCTGCGCTTCTTGGCGGCGCGGGTGAATACGAACTTCTTTTCACATTGCCAGAGGCTGTTGAAAGCCCCGACATAGAAGCAACATGTGTGGGCAAAGTACACCCGAGCAACAATTCCGGCATTTTTCTCTCACGAAACGGGGAGCACACACAAATGACCGACCCGCCCCCCTGCCCACGCGCAGCAGCCAGCGCTCAGCAGCACATCAAAGAAGTGATGCTTATGGCGAATCGGCTGTTTTTGTAGAGCTTGTTCGGTCTGATCTCTGATCAGACATGTGTAATATCTGTGCATCTTCTGATGCATGCATGCTGGTGCCAGTTCATTCCGTTTACTGAGAACTACAACCTTGATGCTGCGGTGCGGATTAAGAATGAGGTCGGCATGCCGGTTATTGTAGTAGGCGGCATACGGACCCTCGAAAGCATGACCAGCATCATATCCAATCATGGCATGGACGCTATTTCCCTTTGCCGACCGCTGATTTGCGAGCCGGACATCCCCATTCGTATTAAGAATGGCACATTCACCCGTTCGCAATGCGCCAACTGCAATTTGTGTACCATACACTGCGACAGCAAACAACCGACTCGCTGCCATGCTAAGAAAGGAAACCTGCAATGAGCGTTAACATAGAAAAAACCGGACATTTTGAGAAGTATCTTCCCAGTGGAGGCGAAAAGGATATTTTTGACAAGATTGATGGGTTGGCGGGTCTTTTTGAGTCTGAACATCTCGACTACACGCAAAGCCTTGGCCTGCAGATAATGGGCCCTGTGAAAAACAGGGTGATTATGAGAGAACCCGATGGCGAAAAGCATGAAGTGATTATGCTTGGCTCGAATTCATATTTGTCACTTACCACACATCCTGAAGTGGTTAGCGCCGCCGTGGATGCGTGCAAGAAGTATGGCTACGGAATGGGCGCAGTGGCGCTTTACGCAGGCACCACCGATTTGCACAGAGAGCTGGAGGAACGCATCGCGGACTTCTACGGAACCCAAGACGCCATCATCATTCCATGCGGATATTCGGCCAATGTTGGTGTGATATCGTGTTTATGCGGGCATGGCGATGTGATCATCGCCGATGCCTACAATCATGCTTCGATTTTTGATGGCTGCAAGCTCTCAGGAGCGGATGTCAAAATCTATCTCCACCGCAATATGCAGCATTTGGAGCGAGTTCTTAAAGCTCTGCCGGATTCGCAGGTCGGGCGGTTGATTGTAACCGATGGCGTTTTCTCGATGGACGGCGATATTGCGCCGCTTGATCAAATAGTTGAGCTGGCTGAGCGTTACGGAGCCCGCGTGATGGTGGATGACGCGCACGGTCTCGGCATAGTCGGCCCCACCGGACGAGGCAGCGCTGAAGCGTATGGGGTTATGGATAAGATCGATATCAATCTCGGCACGCTCAGCAAGACCCCCGGCGCGGTGGGTGGCTATGTTGCGGGAAGCGCTCGGCTTATCCAATACCTGCGCCTCTATATGCGCACTTATTTCTTCTCAACAAGCCTCCCCGCGCCGGTAGTAGCAGGGTTGATTGAGGTATTCAAACTCTTGAAAGCAGACGCGGCGGGGCGCGATGCTCTCTGGAATAATATCCGATACATGCTCCAAGGCCTGAAGAATATGGGTTTCAACACCGGCGCCACCGAGTCCGCAATCATCCCGATTATAGTCGGCGACGAAGATGTTATGGGCAGGTTTAACAACGATCTACGGCGGCAGGGCGTATATACCAATGTCGTAACCTACCCAGCAGTGCGCCGCAAGGAATGCCGTCTGCGCCTTTGCGTGATGAGCTCTCTCACCCAGGCAGATATGGACGAAGCGCTCAAGATCATCGGCGATCTCGGCAGGAAGCATGGGATTATATAGATGCCAAACGCATTCATCACAGGCGCCGCTGGGTTCATAGGCGAAAACACGGCGCGCGAGTTTATTGAGCACGGATGGCATGTTTTCGCTCTTGTTCATCGAAAAGCATCTCCGTTTCTCGCTGAAATGGCCGACTCAGGTAGGGTCACATTAATCCGTGGTGATCTCAAGAACTTTGATGAAATAGAGCGCAATTTAACGCAGGCAACCAATGAGCGCCAGGCCAAATTGGACGTTATCGCGCACTGCGCGGGTCGGGCATCGGACGTTGGAAGGCGCAGTGAGTTCCGGCAGGTAAACTTCGAATCAGTAAAGAACCTCTGCGAAATGACAAGCCGCATGGATGTTGGCCGATTCGTGTTCATATCGACCACCGATGTCTACGGAATGCGTGATTTCAACGGCGAGAGCGAGAACGAGCTCCCCTTGATCAATAACGCCAGGAACCCATATCCAGAGTATAAAATCGCTGCCGAAGAATGGATCAAAAAAACGCTGCCGCCTGAGCGCTTTTCCATAATAAGGCCCGCTGCGGTATGGGGGGTTGGAGATCCCACACTCACGCCTCGAATCGTAAGCTTTCTTAAATCTTCGCCCTATATCATCCATTTTGGCAAATGGCTAGGACAAAACCGTTGGCCGCTGGCTCATGTGAGCAACGTTGCGGCCGGGATATACCTCGCGGGGGCGATGTCTGAAGCGGCGGGGCAGGCGATAAACGTGCTGGATAGCGAAATTACAACGATTGACGACTTCTATCGCATGATAGCATCCATTTATCTGCCAGAGAAAAAGCTGCGCAGTGTCACGCTGCCGATGTGGCTCGGCAAAATGCTTGGAGCGGCAATCTCAACAATTTCCAATGTTCTAAACTTAGACCATCCAGTCGCCGACCCTTCTCTATACGCTCTTTATTCTGTTAGCCGCAATTTAGATTTTGGTAATGGCCAGATGGTGCGTCTGTTCGAGCGCGCTGGGCATCGCGCGATTACAAGAGAAGAGGGACTGGAGCAGCTTAGATATCAGCGCTTTTGACACACGCCGTTATTTCTCCAGCACGTCTGCAATAAGTTCAGCGGTGTGGCGCACCTCGATAGCACACCTGTCCAGAAGTCCGCTCTGAAGCTGCATGATACATCCTGGGCAGTCGGTGGCAACAATTTGCGCGCCTGTTTGCTCGATATGGACCAATTTTCTGTTCAAAATAGCGCTGGAGACGCCAGGCTGCTTGAATGTGAAGCTGCCTGCAAACCCGCAGCACTCATCGCAACAGGCCATCTCAACCAATTCGGCGCCAGTTCTTTGGATCAAAGCGTGCGAGCGGTCTGATGTCTTAAGGCTTCTTACCTGTAGACAGGGCACAAATTCAGACACGCTCCGCACTTGATGCAATATAGCGGCTTCTCGTGCTGCTCGATAAGCTGATTCTGCCCGATTGAGGGCTATCTGGAGGTTTTCGTCATTCAGAGCCTGGCGGATATGTTTGCGGTGAGCTTTACTTTCTGCCATCGATATCTCCTGTCACCAATTATCCCTCACTGCAACAGGAGAAGTCAAGAAAACGTGAAGGGGATGAAGAAGCGAGAAATCAGGGCGCATGTCAATTTATTCAGTTTCCATTATAAGTTTTGTTCACACTTTCCAATCTCAAGTGTCTAACTATTGGAACCGAAAAACCAAACCAAAGGAGATCTATCATGAAAAGAACCTTATCGAGATTGCTGATAGCGTGGCTAATAACGGCCACGCTTCAGGCAGCGGCGGGAGCCCAGGACAAAGAGAATGCGTATTTGTGGAAATCGCATGTGACCTCTGTGACGGTTTTTAAGAATGGGTTGGGATTCTTTATGCGTCAGGGAGATGTAGCGCTTAGGGATGGTTGGTGTGTATCCGATGCAGTACCGCCGGCGGCATTCGGGACACTTGCCATATTTTCACACAAGCCGGACGAGACTGTAGACGTAGTTGGCGCCGGCCCCGGCGAGATTGTGGAATTCGACGGCAAGGACGCGCCAAAAGACACAGCCTCAAAGAAATCACGTCTTGATAGCTGCAAGTTCCTCACGGTGCAGCTAACCTATCTGCGCGAAGGAAAAGAATACACAAGCTGCGGCAAACTGGTCTCCGTAGGCTCGGAATATGTGGTGCTAAATACCGAGGCAGGCAGTTCCGCTGTGCTGCTGGAAGGGGTCAAGAAACTCCAAGTGCTGGATAACCCGCTTCGGGTGCACGTTTCCTGCGACAGCGGCAAGTCCCCCGCGAAAACAACCCTCGGAATGGCATACCTGCGCAAAGGGGTGACATGGATACCGGAATACACGCTGAAGCTGATTGACGATGAAAATGCCGAGCTTACGCTCAGGGGCACGGTGGTAAATGAAGCAGAAGATCTGGTGCACTGCGATGTGAACTTCGTTGTGGGTGTCCCCAACTTCCTGCACACTGAATACCTCGCGCCAATAGCGGTCGGTCAGATTATCCGCACCATAGGCGCTGCAGTTGCGCCGCCCGGGCTTTCGAACCAGATGATGAACCGAGGCAGTATTGTCGAGGAAAAGTTTAGTTTCGATAAGCCAGCAGATTCTGTCGGGCGTGAGATAAGCGAAGCTACCGGAAACCTTCCCCAGTGGGAGGGAACCGGCGCAACTGATTACACCGTATATACGCGCAAAGACCTCACCCTGCGGCGCGGCGAAAAGATTATTGTGACTTTATTCGTAAAACGCATTAAGTACAGTCATTCATACCGCTGGTCACCGCCTGAGGAGGTCCGCCACTTCTTAGTTCTGCAGAATAACACAGAAAGCGCCTGGACCACCGGCCCTTGCCTGGCGATAAGCGATGGAAACGCGCTCAGCGAAGACTTGCTAAAATATGTTCCGAAAGGCGGCAAAGGCGAGTTCCCTGTCACCACGGCAATTAACATTACTCACGAGCAGAAAGAAGCTGAGACTGACAGAAAACTCAAGGCATATTCGCCAACATCGTCCGACTATTTCTATGATCTTGTCACTGTGACCGGAAAACTGGAGCTTAAGAACTACGGCGAAAAAACCGCCGAGCTTACCATAGACTTTAATGTCAAAGGGAAGCCTATTGAGGTCTCAGACGACGGAGTTGTCCAGATCGACACCGTGAACCTTAAGCTGATAGAAAGAACCGCTGCAATTCATTGGAAGATCAAGCTCGGAGCAGGTGAAACGAAAACCTTAAGCTACACATACGAGCGTTATGTGCCTTCAAACTGAGGTTTGTTGGATGCTTCGGGAACCCGTTGGTAGCAGAATTATCAATAATAGCCCCCTGCTTTGAGTAAAGTAGGGGGCTAATTATTTTAGACCAACATCCGATTTACCATTTAGTCCTAATGGTATAGGTGATTTTGGTCTCGCCATTCGCTGGCACAGTTACGGGAAATTCTATGGTGCTGGCATCTTTCTTTGTAAACTCGTGGCTCTTTGCGGTCACAGTCCAATCAGACCACACATGGTCAACCACTTTGACCTCAACTGCCTTGTCTTTATGGTTTCGAATAACAGCTTCAAAGCTCTCTTCTACAACATTGTTGGCGATTTTCTTATAATCAGTGCGCTTATAATCGCCTACCACATCAAACGCATCGCCGATATACAGCCGGATCTTTTCATCTTTGGGTGTGTGGTCTATCTGGTCCTCGCCGATGAATTGCTGGCCGCCGGTGTCGTCGAGTTTATACACCCGAATCTTGCCCTTAGGCAGCGGCATACCCATGTTGTTT
>JAPLCU010000200.1 GCA_026392045.1 Armatimonadota bacterium | reverse complement strand
CATTTCCTTATGACACCTGGCTGCAAAAACCAACAATGGGGTCAGCGGAAACCATAGGGTTATGAGCGTAAACCATAGGCAATAATGACCTGTTTCAATAATTATGGGACGGTACTGAACTTGATTCGGAATCTAAGCCTTAAGCGTAACAGATCCTGAATCGAGTTCAGGATGACATGTAATTCCCGCAAGACTGAACTCTCTCCTTTTCCTATTGACATCGCTGGCAAGCTCTGCTAAACTACAAGTCCACAAATATCCATGGGGCGCCATGTGAGAGGCAAACGCAAGGATTCGGGAGGAAATGGATGTCCGTTGTTGATTTTAATGCCGTAACTAGAGTATCCGTGAATGGCAATTCTGATTATTTGCCCAGGGTTCGCCGTATTGTTGCTTGCATCGCTGATAACGCTGGGATTGACCCGCGTGAAGCGTCTATAGCAGAAATTGTCCTTTCTGAGGCTTGTGCAGATGCTATCAATGCGGGAGCTAGCTATGGTGATGGCGTACTTTCTATCACATTAAAATCTTCCATTGATTGTATTGTTGCTGATGTTGCTGGTTGCGGCGCTTGTGTTGAGGTCGAGAATGCAGCCCCGAGCTTGAGCGAGCGTTTGATGCGCCTGTTTTCAGAAGGTGTTGAGCTGATTCGTCACCGAGCAGGTCTTACACTCACATTAACAAAACGAACCAAGGCTTTTAAGCGCATGTCTGCTGCAAATCCATCCGCTCACCACCGCAATTAAAAATTATTGTTGCCTGTTTTGTGCTCAAGGCGCAATATTTAGTTGTCTCTGCATTTATAATAGTTGACTTCAAGTTCAAAGGCGATTAGAATTCATCTAACACTTCAAAAGGTGAGGAGATCAGCATTGAGAACTTTCATTCGAATCATTCCGGCTGCTATTGCCCTTGTTGTTGGACTTGGTCAATTTTCAATGGCCGCAATCGACCCAAAAATCGAGGTCAATAATCACTTCGCAAAAGCTATTCAATATTCGAAAGCCCGTAAATGGAATTTGGCGGTTAACGAATATCGCGCCGTGATCAAGCTGCAACCCGGTTCAATTCCTGCATACACAAATCTGGGCATGGTATACATGGCTATGCGCCAGCCTGGAAACGCAGAGATTGCGTTCAAGAGGGTGATTGCGGCTGAGCCCAGGAACGAGCGCGTTTTGGAGCAGCTGACCAGCGCGCTGGCTATTCAGGGCAAGGGTAAGGAAGCTTTGACTTATGCTCGCAAATTGATGGGAATGAAACCTAAAGATGAGCGTTACATTGGCCTGTTTGGCTCGATAAATTTAGGTCTGAAAGAGTATGCGGCGGCAGCCGACATTTTCAGATCGTTGATACATACTAACCCCAAGAACGAACAGGCCTATATAAGCCTCGGCTATTGTTATATGAATATGACTCCGCCTGCGTATGTCGATGCTTTGGAAACGATGGAGCTTCTGCTTAAGGTCAATCCAAAGAACATTCAGGCTCGTATGACGGCTGCTTTCACGGCGGAGAAGAGCAATGATAAGGCGACCGCGATCAAGCATTACGAAGCGGCAAGTTCCGGTCCAGCGGCGCCGCAGGCGCTGCTAAACCTCGCGAGGCTCTATCGCGATATGAAGCAAGAAAACAAGAGTTTGAATGCGCTTAAGCGTATTCTGAAAGTTGACAAGAACAACTTTGAGGCCAACTTCAATCTTGGCGCGTATGAATATGGTAAAGGAAACTGGAAATCGGCTGAAGCTTATTGGCTGGCGGCCAAAAAGGCCCAGCCGGAAGAGCCGACGGTAAATCTGAATCTCTCGATGGTTCTGGCGCGGCAGAATCGTTTTAAGGAGGCCCTGCGCCCCGCTGAGATTGCGATGAAGAAACAGCCAAAAAATCCTACCACGCTGGAGGGTTACGGCTACATTCTCGAATGCAATTCCCAGCAGGAAAAAGCATTAGGTGTCTATCAACAGTGGGAAAAGACATATCCGAAAAGTGCAGCGCCAAACCAAAAGATGGCCGTTATTTACCTATCGCTTGCAAGGAAAGCTCTGAATGAGAATAAAGACACGGTCAAGGAAAAAGAATACAATCTCAAAGCTTGCGGCCAATACGCCGTTGCCATAGCTAAAAATCCCCAAAATGCTGATCTGATCGGACAATATGCTGATGCGTTGAATGCTGCAAAGGTGTATGACAAAGCTACTGCTCAGTATGAAGCCGCCCTGAAGATTAAACCCGATTCTGAAGTACTGTTGATGAAGTATACATACTACCTTAAGGAACAAAAGAAAGCCGATGAAGCCCTTGCTCTGCTTCAGGAAGCAACTACAAAAAATCCAAAAAGTGAGACGCTCCAAATGCTTCTCGCTCAAGAATACAAAGAGCAGAAGAATAACGATAAAGCGATCGAATGTTACAATAAAGCAATTGAGATTAACCCGCGAAATGAGTCGGCTATTAGCTTACTCGCTGATATCTATACAGAGCAGAAGAAATACGATGAGGTGGTTGGCGCCTACGAGAAGCTGGTGAAGCTTAATGCGAAGAACACCTATTATGCGATGATGTTGGCTGATGCTTTAGACAAGAAAGGCGATTCCGCTGCTGCGTTGGTTAAGTATCAAGAGCTGGCGAAGTCTGACGATGTTGGGCTGAAAATGGAAGCTTTGAAGCGGATTGCCGCCATTCAGGAGAAGCTCGACAAGCCAGACGAAGCTATCGCCTCTTACAAAATAATCCTGGACGCGAAGCCTGATAACGCTATTGTTCTGGAATCTTTGGCTAAGCTCTATGATGCTCAGAAGAAAACAGATGAGTTTCTGGCTTATTTGAAGTCTATGATAGATAATAACAAGCCAAACGCTCCTTATCGCTACATAATGCAGGCTTATACGAAGGCAGGCAAAACGAGTGACGCAATACCGATGTTCGAGGCAATATACGCTAAATCGCCGAATAACACCGAAACTGCCGGCGTATTGGCTTCGGCATATTCATCGACGAATCAAAAGGACAAGGCGATAACGATCTATTCTAAGATTATCGCAACGTTTGCGGAAGATAAAGAAGCCAACAAAGAGCTAGGCTTGATATATAGAAGTCTTGGAAAAAAGAGCGAGGCTTTCGATTGCCTTTCCATATCCGCCAAGCAAGGCACACTGAGCGCGGAACAGTTGCTTGACTACGGAAAACTCTGCGAAGAACTGGGCAAGACCACAGAGGCAAAGAATGCCTATACGGAGTATCTAAAGCTTAACCCTGCGGATCAGGATGTGAAGAAAAAGGTGAGCGAAATGGAATCTACTACGCCACCTACGCCCGCCGATGATCTGATTACGTCTCCCATCACTACGCCCGTCGGACCTGAAGTGAAGTAAACAGATTCAGAACATGTATGCAAAAGAGGCTGTCTCAATAGGCAGCCTCTTTTTTTAACTCATTAATTTTATGTATGCCTGGTACAATTCAAAGGAAACATTTGGAGAAATTCTGCTTGAATGCTTCAACGTTTTTTCGGGCGCGATCATATAATACTATGAGAAACGCAAACAGGAGCGGCTCAGTGTGAATCTATTGTCGGACGAGGAACTCATCGCACGGTGTAAAAATGGCGACAGACGCGCTATAGACGTGCTGGTGGTCAGGTATCACGGCAATCTGCTGGATTTTGCGTTGAGGCAGTTGAGCGATCGTGACGCCGCCGCAGATATCGCGCAAGCCGCCCTGATTCGTGCGTTCGAATCGGTGGCAAGCTACAATCCTGTGAGAGCAACTTTTCGGACCTGGCTTTACACAATCGCCATGAACCTTATCAGGGAGGATTTTCGAAAACGCTTGCGCCGCAATGAAGCGTCACTGGATATTGTAATGGAAATAGCTGACGAGGGCGTATCGATTGAGGACGAGGTCGCTGACCATATCGAATCCGAGGAGCTTTGGAGCAATGTTTGCCGACTGCGCGAGGAGCATAGGTCTGCATTGCTGCTGCGGTTTCGGCAGGGGCTGAGCTATGACGAGATTGCGGACGTTATGGGCGCTCCATCGGGGACAGTAAAATCGTGGGTGCATTATGCACTGAGATCGCTCAAGAAATTGCTTGAGCCGACAAACTGCGGGGGATAGTTATGGACTGCAGAGAATTCGAATCAAAACTTCCTGAACTAATACTCGGCGACCTTGGTGCAGATGATCACGCAATCTGCTGGGCGCACTTGGACATGTGTTCGTCTTGCGCAAAGATTTATGTAGACTATCAACTGCTTGCAGGGGTGATCAGTAATTCGCCTATGGCTGAGCCATCTCAATCTGAATCCATCGCGCTCGCTTCTGCGCTTTCCGATATTCGTTTGGGGCAGGCAGAAAAAGCTTCGCTTGCCAGGCAGAACCCGCGTGGGTTTGGAGAGTTCGTGGCTGCGTCATTGGCTGTATTCATGCTGGTTACGACGCTTCTTATGCTGCAGATACGAGGAGCGATAGACATTAGGGTGGCGTTTAACGGGCTGGGCGCCCTCAATATGCTTGCGGCATTTGTTGTGCTGGTATTCATAACTTCGTTTGTGCCAATTCTGATCACTGCGCGCCGCCAGCCACTTAACGGGATGACTTTTAGAAGATAAGGGAGCAAAAAAATGCGATTGCGAAAGAAAACTGTTGGTTGGTTGAGTTTTATAACACTGATAGCAGCGATTGGCCTTATCGGTTGGGCCGGCTGCGTGGTTTTTTGTCCTTATGCTCGTGGCGCATACTTGTGTTCTTACTACAACAACTATGGACAGGTAGTGAACTCGGGTTTCGGCGACGATCTGCTCAAAGGCGGGCTTAATGCCTCGGACAGCGCCCTGCAGAAAAAATACGTCGATTGGCTGAGTTATCCCACAAAGATGTCAGATCCTAATATCCGTATAGAGGAGTATATCGATCCTCAGTTGGTGCTTTCGAAGCCTTTGCCAGCGATGGCTGCCGCCGTGTTGGTCGGAGAAAACGGAGACGTGATCGCAACATATCCTGCGCATCTCCAGCGAATCAAGCGCATTGAGCCTCCCGCGCTGTTTCCTGATGCCATTGTTCAATCTCAGAATCCTTTTGAGGAGAATCCGGAAGGTTCCTGGATAAACATCGTCGGCGACAAAATGAGCCCTGCTGCAAAGAAGTTCGTGTTTCGGACTGAAGTCTATCGTGTCGTGAATGACGGCAAAATCGTCGCGCGACTCCTGGTCTTTTGGAACCCCAATAGATACGCGGTTATCCCAGAAAGTTCTCGTGTTTACAGCCCTGTCTCTCCTCTTACGCTAGTTTTGCTTGGCGGTTTAATGCTTCTGGCTCATATTATACTGCTTCCAATATGGGTTGGAATGGACGCCAACTGGCGCGGTATGCGGCCTTTCGCATGGGGGATTTTAGTCTTTGTGACGAGTTGGGTGGGGCTGCTGGCATACTTTATCGCGCATCTTGCGCCGCCGTTTTCTTGCCCGAATTGCGGGGAGCAGGTGCTTTCCAAGTTCAGGCGGTGCCCTGTCTGCGGGATTTCGCTGCTCACAAAGTGCCCGTTGTGCCGGGCTAAAATCAAGCCAGGATGGCAGTATTGCCCGAGCTGCAGCGGAGTGCCGGGAGAGATCGAAGGACCTTGGCTTCCAGGGGTTGCCGTAACTCCGAGCGTTGAGGAGCCTGTGCTGCTTCGCATTCAGGTGATCGATTCGGACAGCGGCGCACCTTGCGCCGGAGCTCATGTGGTTTTGCAAGGCCCGACTACCATCGGCGGTATCACCAACCAGACCGGAAAGTTTGAAGCAAAAAAACTCGACCCAGGCAAATACTCAGTGATCGTAACTAAATTAGGCAACGAGCCAGGCAAAGCCGAAATTGAAATCTCAGAGGACTCACGCGAAGAGATCAAGATACTGCTCATACCGCAACCGGGCAAAATTGTGGGCAGAGTGCTTAATCAAATCAACAGGGAACCTCTGTTGGGCGCGAGGGTGTATATAGACTCCAGCCGCCTCGAAAAATCGGCCGTAACTGATGAACTCGGAGCTTATGAGCTCTCAGACATTCCGGCTGGCCCGTATAGTATAAATGCTGAAGCTGATGGTTTTCAATTGCAGAGTAAGCTTATAAGAGTGGCTCTTGGCAGGCAGGTTCCGGCGGAGTTCATACTCGAACCGGTAACCGATGCTGTGAGTTCTGAGGTCGAATCCTAAGGAGTAGTCAAATGATACAGGATGAACTTGAGCAATTACGCCGCAACAATATAGTCGGCTATATAGCGCTGATTACTTGGGGTATTGCAGCCCTGGCGGCCCTTTTGGAACTGGGTGTGCCCCGGTACAATACACTGATTGAATTTCAGCAGTGGTGTTTTGGAATCGGCTGGTTTGTGGCTGCGGTCTGGGTTGCGGTTGATGCATGTTTTCGAAAGACTAAGTATGTGTTTTGGACGGCCCTGGCACTCGCAACTGGACCTGTGGGGGTCGCGCTATACCTGCTCCTGAGGCCAGTGCAGCCCATTATGTGTGTGCGCTGCGGTACGAGGCTTGCAGTGGCGGGTCCATGCCCGTCCTGCGGCTATATTGGTGTCGCAAGGCGGATTCGAAATGGATTGTCGGCGTTGATGGACTCGCTATTACACGGTCCCATTGATCGAAAACGGCACACAATGAAATACACGGTGATCGTGCTGGGAATTACATTCTTTCTTTCGAGCATATTACTGATGGCGTCTTCTGATAGAGATCTAGTTGCGTTGTGGCAATTTGTGAGCGTCATATCGGGCCCTGCGTATTGGGTGCTGGCGGCTTGGTGGGTGTATTTGGATGCCACATGGCGGAGAATGGACTCTATTCCCTGGGGCATACTTATATTGGCAACTAACCTCATCGGCCTGGTGACTTATCTGGTGATCAGATACCCCGATCCCAAGCTATGCGCGCAATGCGGCGCTGAACTCTCCACCGGCCTCAAGCGATGCCCTTATTGCGGCGCCGAGACCGAGCCCATCTGCCCGCAATGCCAGTCACCCATAATGCTCGATTGGGTCTACTGCCCGGCATGTTCCGGTAAACTGCCTGCTATAGAAGCCAGACTGCCGGCACCGTCGACCATATCAATCAGCGGCAATGTATTGGATGCAAAGAGCGGTAGCCCTATCACAGGAGCAACTGTAAGAATTGACTCTCGCTCAGCTTTTATCTCGGCTACATCCGATTCATCCGGACGGTTTATACTACAAAATCTTGCTCCTCGGCCCTATGTGCTCATCGCTTCGATAGATGGCTACTCGGATGAAGTTAAATCCTATGAATCTCAGGCCACTGGCACAACCCAGGTCAACTTCGCCCTCACTCCCGAAGCCAATCTCGTACCCTGAATACAGATGACAGAGAAAAGACAAGCTTGGTAATAGCACAAAAAGGATCGCCTCAAACTGTTTTGAGACGACCTTTTTTTGGTTCGTATATTAGAACTCAATATCTACTCGATATACTCTTTGAGCTTTCTGCTTCTACTAGGATGTCTGAGCTTTTTAAGAGCTTTTGCTTCTATCTGACGTATTCGCTCGCGAGTTACCTTAAAGTGCCGCCCTACCTCTTCCAACGTTCGAGAGTAACCATCATCAAGGCCGAAACGCATTTTGAGAACGTCACGCTCGCGCGGCGTGAGCTTATTAAGCGATTCTTCTATCTTTTCCCGCAGAATCATATGGGTTGCAGCTTCTTGAGGCGAAATCGCTTCCTGATCCTCTATGAAGTCTGCCAGATGGCTGTCTTCTTCTTCACCGATTGGTGTTTCAAGAGACAGCGGTTCCGGCGCTATTCTTATTATCTCGCTTACACGATCCGGCGTGATGCCCATTTCATGAGCAAGCTCATCGAGTGTAGGATCTCTGCCAAGGTCCTGTAAGAGCTGGCTGGATGTTTTAATCAGCCTGTTAATTGTCTCCACCATATGCACCGGAATCCTGATTGTGCGGCCCTGGTCTGCTATGGCGCGAGTTATTGCTTGTCTAATCCACCACGTCGCATACGTGCTGAACTTATAGCCCTTGCGGTAATCGAATTTTTCAACGGCACGGATCAGACCGATGTTACCCTCCTGGATGAGATCCGGGAAGCTCATTCCTCTGCCGGAGTAGCGCTTCGCAATACTGACCACCAACCTGAGGTTGGCTTCGGTCAGCACGGCCTTTGCCTCATCATCGCCAGCTTCTATCCTTTTGGCCAGGGAGACTTCTTGAACCATTGTAAGGAGCGGTGTTTTCCCGATCTCTCGCAGCCACATTCGCACAGAGTCGTCAATGGGCAGCCCTTCCATCTCCGTCAAATCAACATCAGCTGCCTCATTATCTTTTCCACTCTCGTCATCTTCAAGGTCCTCAAAGCCCGTAGGTTCTTTAACCTTTTCAACTACTCGAATTCCTTCCTCCGCGAACGTCTGCAAGATGTCATCAACCTGCTCCGCGTTGAGATCTTCGTGGCTGAGTGCATCATTAATCTGATCGTATGTAAGCGCGCCAACGCGTTTGCCTTCTTCAATTAGCTTCTGCAGTCGCACACTGCCTTTTAACTCTACAGCCACTCGTGTTCATCTCCTTTCAACTGACGGAGCCCAACCAAGTAATTATTCCTTCGTATATGCCCTTCACTGTCAGTGTAATATTTATATCTAACGGCGCCAGGGCCCGGATGTTTCCTTGACCAACTGCGCCCATTCTTCATATTCTGCATCGCCATGCTTAATTTCACCGGCGGCTATGCTATCTGCCAAAGATCTCAATCTATGGCGTTTTTCAAGTTTTCTCTGTTGAATGATTACTTCTACCAACTGTTGGGTAGTATCTTTCATATCGCAATAGTCTAACCCAATCAGAATATCGTTCAACAGACTCTCAGCCGACGTGCCTGCGACTTCGCCACGCAACGTCTCCCGATCTATTTTTCCCTCATAAGCATATTGCTTATTCACTGCTTCAGCGAGCAGGCGAGAAGATTCATCAATAAACTCCTTCGCCGGTAAGGCATCAAATACCTTGCTCACATCGGCTTGTTGAAAAATTATTATACCCAAAAGCTGACGTTCTGACCGCTCAACCAAAGAGAGTTTCTTTTCTGGCTTCGCCAAAGCCGCTTCGGATTCCTTCTTTGTTCGTCCATATTCAGAAGAATTTTGTTTTAGGAACCGCGACCTGTGCTTGGCGATTTCCGACCGTATATGGCCCTCTGCAAGTGTTGTCCCAGTGCTAAAGTTCGGATGAAACCTCGCAAGGTGCCTGATTAGCCTTTCGCGTTCAACAACACTGTCAATCTCCGCCAGCGCTAAAATAATTTCCTTTAGCGCGGTCGCTTTTCCTTCTTCAGACGAAATATCATACTTGGAAAATATAAGTTTTATTCTGAAATCCGGAACAGGCAATGTTTTTTCCAGCATCGCTGCAAACTTTGCCGAATCCCCGCCTCTTAGTATGCTGTCGGGGTCCTCGCCCTTGGGCATAGTTAATATACGCACATTGAAGCCCGCGCGTTCAAAAATCGGCGAACTTCTCAAAGCAGCATTCATTCCCGCAGAATCGGCATCGAATGACAAGATCACATTCTTCGTGAATCTGCTAATTATATTTACGTGTTCTTCGGTGAGCGCAGTTCCCATTGTTGCAACAGTATTTTCAAAACCGGCGTCCTGAGCCGCAATGGTGTCCATATAACCTTCAACCACCAATACCCGATCTTTAGCCGCTATCGCACACCGCGCAAAGTTCAGTCCATAAAGAGTCTTATTCTTAAAGAACAACGGAGTTTCCGGAGAGT
>JAPLCU010000121.1 GCA_026392045.1 Armatimonadota bacterium | reverse complement strand
GCTTGCCACTCGGCTAGTCTGCATTATCATCACGTCGCCGCCTTTCGCCCACGAAAAGCACTCAATGAGATTCTCCTCTGCTAGAACGCGACTATCTCCCGTTTCGAGATTCTTGACTACCAACTGATCATCCGTATAATTGCCGCTGCGAAGAAAGGCTATTCGCTTCCCATCCGGTGACCAGACCGGGATGGAATCGTTGACATAGGACCTCTTATATAGCCCGGCGCTCTCCTTGCCAAACGACTCACACAGGTCCACCCAGACGTCCGCTGCGGCTTTCTTCGATATCTTCTCGCGGCTCTTCGTATCCGCACCCGGTTCTTTTAAGCGTATGTTTGTCAGAATGCTTATCATCTCTTTGGTATCGGTCTTGTCCGCCTTCAGCGCCTTGATCTGGTTGGCGGTTAAGTTCACCTGGTTCTTACTGAGGAATCTCTGTCGCGTCGCCTGCAGCACGGAGGCCTCAAGGTCCTTCGCCTCCGGCGCCGATAGCAGCGCCGCGTTCGTAACAGCCGTTTTCTCTTTGCCCTGCATATCCGTCATCCAGATCACAGGGGTTTCACACTGGCAATAGAATTGATTCGAAAGATCGATGTAGATTTCTATGGGCGCCGTGAACAATATCTTATCCCCTTTGGGCGACCACGATGGGCAAAGCCCCGCTTTTCCGCATTCCAGCGGGCGTTTCTCCATGCCGTCTACCGATACGATGCTTATCCCGCAGCTTCTGCTTTCGGCCTCGTCATCCAGTTCCCACTGCCTTTTCTCGCCTTTGCGCAGGTAGCTGGCCACTCTGAGCGAAATGTATGACTTCGGGTACCCATCGCCCGTGGCATAAACCAGGCGCTTGCCATCGGGAGACCAGGGCTGCCCCCAGATGCCTGAACCTTGAGAGCCTACCGGTTTTGGCCCGGGCGTCGCATCCGTTGCGAGCACGCGCTCCTGTCCGGATTCCACATCAACCACACACACCTTTGCCGGCGATCCTCTGTGATACCTGAGATATGCGATGCTGGCGCTGTCCGGAGACCATCGCGCCGCAAATAGGCTTTCCGGGTCCTCTTTGCTGGCTGGCTTTGCAAGAACGCGCACCTGTGCCGTCTGCTTCTCGAAATCGAAGCTCTCCGCCATATACAACATTCCGCGATTATCAGCAAAAGCCAGTCGCTTGCCATCTGGTGACCAGTCCAGATTCCTCGGCGATTGGGCAAACCCGCCTCCCGGGGATACTACGGTGTCCTTTGGATACTCCAGCTTCCATTGTTTCAAGTCATTCCACTTCAGGCCATTGGCAGAATCGCGCAGAGCATTCACGTTGCTCAGTATGTAGAACTCGCGCCCCGGCTCCGTAGGGGATGTGGCTTGATAGGCGACCACATTGCCATCCGGTGAAATGGCCGGGTTTGACCCTCCGCTCGTTTTGGAGTAATCAGGCGCAAGGACCTGGAAGAACTTCATCTCCTCCTTGTTGGGGCCTGCGATACAGGGCAGGCTAACAAAAACAAACAGTATTAAGCTTACGAATAGGTTATTCATGGTTTCTCCTTGTATTATTATATTATTAGGAATTCATTGCTCAGATTGAGGTCATCTTCAGCGGCGGGCGCTGTATGGTAGCAGCATCGGGGTCTGGTGGTGTCAGAGTACGCGCCTCAATCTCGCGCACCCTCATCACCTGCTCGCCGTTGACATACACAACCATCTCCCGTGTCAAGCCTGTCGACGATCTGTACATTACCATATCCAGAGGTCTTGCGCTTGGCTCTTCGATGGGTTTAAGCTTCTTACTCGAAGTCAGCCGGCTCGCCTTCGACCGCATGTGCCCCCCGTAGGCGGCCACATGCGTCAACTGCCTCTTCTTGTCTTTAGTGTTTCGGCGCTCCGCCGCCGGAGCCTTCCAAGTCTTATTAATAACGCCTGATCGCTCTGTTACTTGAGTCTGCGGCGCATTTTTCGCTTTGTCGGGCGTCAAATAACCCCAGCCCCAAATCAGCATCACCAGGCAGGCCGCAACCGCAAAAGTCCCAAAGCCAAGCGCCCACACTAGCCTCCTCGGCCGGCTCACTTGCGCGGGGATTCGAGACATTACCGCATCAGTTACATCCGGCAGCCCCGGCGCATCCATACTCGCCTTCAGCCGGCTCTCAAAGGCTCGCAGCCGCTCATACTCCGATCTACACTCCGGGCATTCCCGCAAGTGAGCTTCCACCCGCCGCGTAAAATCCGGGGCCAGTTCCCCGCCGGAGTAAAGCGCCAATCCGCCACGTATCTCATCGCAGTTCATATTCATCCACCACCAGTCTTTCATTCAGCAGCTTGAGCGCTCTATGCAGCCTCACTCGCACCGTTCCTGCAGGTAGATCAAGCATTTCTGCTATCTCAACGGTCGACAGGTCCTGCTGATATCTCAACACTGCAACCACTCTGTAAATAGGGGCAAGCTCCGAGATTACCTTTCGGATTGTCTCAAGCTCGCACTTTTGGATCACTTCATCCTCCAGGGCAATCGCGCAGGGCTGCGCGAGGTCCTCTATGGAATCCACATCCTCCATTGCGATCTGCCGCGACATCCTTTTCAAGCAGCAGTTGATAACTATCCGCCTGAGCCACGGCCAGAAATACCCGCCATCGCCGTAGGTGTTGATGCTTCGGAACGCACTTACAAAAGCATCCTGGGTCGCGTCCTCGGCATCGCTCACATTGCCAAGCATCCGATAAGCAAGAGACATAGCCTGCCGCTGATATTTAGACACAAGCTTGCGAAATTCATCGTTCCTCCCGCTCTTCACCAACCTGATTATCTTTTCCTCACTTGACAAGTTCCGCTCTCCTGCTTATTTGAGTGTCACTCATTATACTATTATCCTATTCACACGCAAAGTGTTACAACAGGAACAGCGGAGAGCAGAGAGCGGAGAGCAGAGAGCGGAGAGTCCGGAAGGGAATGAGTGGGATGAGACTGAGATTTGGGGATTTTCCGTTTAGCGTTAGGTAGGTTAGTTTCGGGATTTCCGGAGCGAATGATTACTTCTGTTATTTGCTGTCAAATACTATGCGCTCCTCAAATCCCGAAAAATCGAAAGTTCCTGATATACCAATAAGGGGCTGCCCGGTATCTACCGGGCAGCCCCTCTTCGCACATTGGCACACTTAACGTTGAATCAGTTGACCTTACGGCAATCGCTCACGATCATGCTCGCGGACAAGTTCCATGCAGGCGCAAACCCGATTGAACTCACCCCCGTCACAATGCAGAAATCGTCAACCGAAGGCAGTGTTACTCCACTTAGACACAGGCAAGTGAGCTTATATGGGCTGCCGTCATCGAGAATGAACCGCTTCGGCGATTCACCCGGGAACTGCTCGGTCACCTTGCCCGCGGTCCTCATCAGGAGGCCGATGGTGTTCAGACCCGTTCCGCCGGTCACACCCGTCTGGCCCTGCGGAGGAATGCCCGACGCGACGCCGCCTATCGAACGTATACAGGTTCCGAGTGGCTTGATCGCGTCCGCCGATTTGACCACCTGCGCGCTGGTAGCGTTCACACAACGCTCATTATGGATGGTTCCAGCCGTCCCGTAGACCGCGACCGCACCATTTATGCCTGGCTGCGCGTCGCTGATAACCTTGATTCCGGTAGTTCGTTCGGAGTTCTCCACGTAGAAGTAATCCGACTGCGACACCGTGACCACCTGACCGAGCAGGGCGAGGGGGTCCCCGTTCGTCAGGAGTTTCGCTTCCGAAACCGACTTGGGTTTCACCAGCACCTGGACCTGGCTGCTTGACTTCCAACCATCAGCGTCGGTGACCGTGACAGTGACGACGTGCATGGTAGGCTCCAGGTCTCGCTGATTGACCCTCAAAGCGTTGGTGGTAATTGTCTTGGCAGCGCCCAACACACCGTCCCTATCCGAACTCCACTGATAGGTATACGGCGCTTTCCCGCCTGTAACATCGCAGTCGAACGTTACGTCCTGCCCATAGTCAACCTCGTTGCTGTCTGGTGGATCGGTAATAGTCGCCTCCACCGTCAACGGCGCCGTCAAGGCAGGCAGGTAGACCTGTGTGCCGAAAGTGCCCATGTCGTCTTCGCAGGTGACGTCGAGAACATAAACCGGCAGGATCTTCGCTTGTGGAGTAACGAAGTCATCCTCGTAATACCCGATCGAGACGTTGTCGATGTTGATCCTGTTGCACGGAGGCATCCTGCTGTCGCCGATTAATGCCTTCGTTCCAAGTGTGTGGAAATCCGCGATGCTCGACGCCGCGTCGTTGAGTACCTGGTCGGTCTCCTTCATCGCCGGCCGCCATATCCTCATGAACATCTGCACGTCCGAGGAGTCGTCAAGTAGGACTATCATCTTTCCCCCAGGGCCGACTGACGGATAGCCTTGGCCGACGTTAAATATACGGCGGTAGTTGACACGCTTCTGGAATGGAATGCGCGAATCGTAGTGGCGCCCTCCCTTGGAGCCTGCATTCTGGGATATCTCGGTGATGCTTTCCACCATCGCGTCACTAGTGGACATGCCATTAGCAGTCAGGAACGCATCGGCAAGCCCCCGGCAGTAGTAGTCTTCCGGCAGGTAGCTGGGTTCGTGGGTCCAGCGGTAAGCTTCCATCCTGTTGAGGTATGTGATTGCGCTTGTGTGACTATTCACGACCAGTTGGCGGCTCGCGTCAGTCATCGTCCAATCGCCATAGGCGCCGACCGAGGCCGAGCCCTGCATTCCCCAGTAGTAGGCAATCGACGACATTTGGGTGAAGCCGATGCTGCCGCCGGTCACTGCGAACGTCGGCATGGCGGTTTCGGGCGGCAGTGAAGAGAAGCGGTCCACAATCTCCACATCGTCGGGCGATGACTGGCTCTTGGACAAATCTGACGGCTTCGGGGCCGGACCCGGCTTTGGAGCGACGACTACGGTCGCGACGTCCGTGGCCACGTTCCAAAATGGATCGTGAACCATCAACCGAACGGTGTAAGAGCCTGCCGTGTTGAAGATGACCCAAGGTCGCACTCCCGTTGCGTTCCTGTCATCGGTGGCGCCGTCGATACCGTCGTCATCCCAGTCATCAGAGTCCGTGTTTAAACCGGTGTTCGTATCCCAATTGTACCATATAGACTGGGTGGGGTCGGGATCGCTCGAGCCCGATCCATCCAGTTGTACGGGCGACTCGGCGACCGCGTTGTAGGTCTTGGTTGGCCCACCACCGGCATTTGCGATCGGCATGGTGCTGGCGGCATCGTGACTCTGAGAGCTGTAGTAGGTGTCCACAACCGGGTCCGGATTGACATATCCCTGGCCCCAGATATAGTCGCTGAACATGTCCCAGCTTTCGGCGATCACGACCTGCTTGTGCTTGCAGGAAAGAGACTTGTCCGAAGCAAGGAACCACGCCTGGCATATTTGCTGCGGCACGTCATTGGCATCCGTCTGGGTCAGAAGATCCCCATATATGCCGCCAAACGTGGAACTGTCCGACATGGTCGTGTGAAAGCCGCACTCGAGGTGAACGCCATTCATCGTGTTCGCCCATTCGCCCGGATTGGACATTACCAGGCACGCGCTGAATGATAGCCATTCCGCGTCTTTGTCTCCCCAGGCATAATAGGCCTGTTCATCCGTTAGCTTCGTATCGTCCTTACTAGTGATAAATGTGATGTGGTGAGGGTTGCCATGCCCTGAATAGTAGGCGTAGTCATTTGCGTCGGCATAGCTGTCCTCTTCACCGCTCTGTGAGCTCAGTTTGTAGTCTTTCTGCCTGGAAGTAGTGTTGAAGTATTCGTGGCTAGTGTCCCAGCCCACCGCATTCAGCTTATCTCTGAACCCATCGGCGTCCAGTCCCGTGTTCGTGAGCGGGCTATTTGTGTAGTTCGTGTTCCATTCGATCAGAGTCGATATAATACTCATGTCCGGGTCTTCGTTCGTGTGGATGACGCACGTTGAGCCGCTCATTGCATACGCATAGCCGCCGCTCTTGTAAGGCGCGCCGGACTGGTAAGTGGCGACTGGGTTGGCATTCTGAGCCGAAGCCGGAGCATGCCACACCATGGTTCCCTTGCCGCCTGCAAGGGGAACAGTCGTGGAATCGAAATAACCCCAGTCGGTGATGAGGCTGACGGTCCCTCCCGGTACGGGCTTTCCAAGATTATCCTTCACTAGAATGGTCGCCCAGGCCTTGCCCAATTTGTATGGGTAGTCCGGCGACACCGTGATGGTCGTGTTGGTGGGAACGACAGGGAAAGTCACCGAGGCAACCTTGGTGTCGCTGCTCTGTCCATATCTCTTGCCCGCTCCTATGTCGTTGTAGCCGGAGAAGCTTGCTGTGATCGAGCAATTGACCTCACTATAGGGTGGATCCCACGTCGTTGAGGCCAAGCCGTTCACCACGGAAACCGAACTTGAGCCGAACGAGCCGCCTTGGGGACAGGTAAATGCAATCTTTCCACCGGTAAAGACAGCCTGATTCTGGTCCTTAACCGTGACGGAGACAGTGATCGGGTTGTGGGCCAAAGCATTGTATGTGGAAAGCGCCTCAGCAGTCGTCGTGGTCAGGTTCTGCGCGACCACGGTCAGGATCGCGGGGGCGCTGGTTGAGCCGGCATAGTCGTTGCCGGCATAGCTGTGGCCTCCGTAGGTAGCCGTCGCGCTGTAGCCTGTCGTGCTGGCTGTCGCCGTCCATGTGGTGTGCGCTTGTCCATTGGACAGGGTGAGAGTGGCGCTGCCCAGGGTCCCTTTGGTGACGGAGAGAGTAACCGTGCCCGGTCCCTGTACCAGATTGTTGCTAGAGTCTCTGACCGTGACCGTTGCCGTTGTTGGCCCGTTTGTGGTTACGGATATTGGGTCCAATGTGACAGTAGTCGTGGTAGGTAAAGCGGCCCGCGCACCGAAGACTTTGAAATTGGTGTCCTGGCCTTGAAGGATCGTCCAGGTGGTCCCGCCATCCGTGCTGGACTGTACGTCATCACCGGCGCCGTAATCCGGAATTAACGGGGGGTCATTCCACGGCTTCGAGTACCAGTCAACGTTGATGTCCGAGCCGGGGGTGACCTTCACCATAACCCAATATCTGTGCCCGCCCGTTAATGGGACCGCCGTGCCCAGCTTGAATGACATCCACGCCCCGGCGGCCATGGGCACTTTGTCGAACGAGACCTCTTCGTGGTCCAACGCGCTCGCGCTGGGGTGCCCAGCGGTTTCGTCGCGAAGTTCCACCATCACTTTGCCCGCTGTGCCTCGCGAGCGGGACAACTGCACCTGTATTTCGGTGGCGGTGTGGTCTCCGATCGGGACGAAGGCCTGGGCCGTGGTGATATCTTTATCCATGTACAAGCGCTGCGAGGTCGCACTTGTGTACTGAGCGATGGTCTCGCCTTCGGCTGGGCCAATCGCCCACGCGAAGGCAAGCACAGCAATGCATGTGCCGGTTAGAAGCTTCATTTGATCATACCTCCCCTTTATTAGACAAGCTCCTGAATACAAACGACTGGCCCACCAAGTGGGGGACCACTCAAGTGTTCATACATCAGTATATGTACGGTAGTATATCCCACGATTCGGTGTCTGTCAACTGGCAATATGAGAAAATGTTATGTTAGTTCGGGACACCTTTCTCCCGACAATCTCTGCGCATACTGCGGCATCGGGAGAAGAGTGTTTCGAATGACCAATCTGCCAAAGGAGTGCAGGTAGCGGTCCCATAGCGCCTGCTTTGTGTGCAAATAGTGTTATTCCACAAAACGAACTGGTCACTGAGCGTGAGTTCGTTCCTTGCATATGCTGAAATTCGGTCGTAAAGAGCACGGAAGAAACTGGCTCGGGGGGAGCCGCGCCCTCCCATTTTGCGTCCAGAAAATTTGTCTCTCATGTAATAGACTGCGAGAAGGCCTTTTTTTGGCCTAATTTTCGGTATATTTTAGTTAAATCTTGTTCACAGGGAGGGGATCAGGCTGGGATTTGGGCCTGTATCTGTGTGGACGGAACTACACTTTTGCCTTAGGTAGCTTCGGGACGAGAAACAGTGCAAAGCATCAAAATTCCTAAACGCCGAAAATGATTCATGCTTCCCTTGCATGGGTACTCTGAGAACACCTTTACTTGGGAGGCAAACAGATGCTCAGGAACATGTTAATCGCTTTGCTTGCGTTGGCTGCATACGGCATGGTTGGTTGTGGAAGCAGCTCTTCTTCAAATGGGGGGACGAATTCATTCGTCATACGCATCGAATCTACTCGAGTTACCCCTAAGTTTACCACGGTTAAGGTCAATGATACCGTTCAGTTCGTTAATTCTGATACTTTGACGCATCAGATTGTGAGCGGCGCGCTCGATGCGCAGGGGAATCCGTTGATCTTGCATCTTATTACCATCGGCAATACGGGTTTTAATCCTATAGCGATGACTGCGAACCTTGGCGATAAGGTTCGGTTCAGCAATGCTTCTATGAGCTTGACCCCATTCGTTCTTGACATTGTTGATGACAATGGCCAACTGATTTCGAGCCTCACTCTTCCTGTAGGGGATTCTCAGGTCTTCGATTTTCCTACTGCGGGAGTGTTTACTTTTCGCAGCCATGCTGATCCATTGTTTAAGGGTACTATAACACTCTTTGGACAACCGAGTCCCAGCGGGTTCTTCCAAAGCCCAATATTGAGAAATGGCGACGTTTTCACGAAGCAGTTCACTACGCCGGGGACATTCAGTTTTTATGCGCTGGATCAAAAGAATCCAAACAAGAGCTTTATTATAGGAACCGTAACTGTGCAATAATGCCGCGCGATATTCTCCATCTAGCAGGTATTTTTGTTTGATTGATAGAAGCTATAATTGCCGATGATCAGCGCGGAGGTGAAATGATGGGCAATAAGCGTTTGTGCACATTATGTTTATTGATACTTACACTCGCAGGCTTTGTCTGCGCTAATACGAATGCCGCTCAAAGCGTTGAGGGCACGCTTACCAAGCCTGCATCCAGGCTCGGAACGCTAATCTTGCAGACAAAAGATGGGATTAAGAGCGTGCTGACAAGCAAAAATGTAAAAGTGCAGCGAGGCCAGCTGAAATTGAATGCAAAGGATATATCGCTTAGCCAGCTGCACTGCGGAGATTATATAGCCGCAACTTTGAATAGCGAAGGCAGGGCGTTTGTCGTGAAAGCGTCATTCGATTTTCTTAATGGCGTGCTCGTAAAGTGTGAGGGCCGGGCGCTGGTTCTTGGTAATGATAAGCGCGTGAAGCTTGCCGAAAATGCTCGCATTTTCTCGCGAGGCGGCAGTTTGGGCACTTTGGCGGATCTAAAGCTAAAGAGCAATATCGCGTGCATCTTGAACCCGCTTACCGGTGAGGCGTGGGAAGTATATCAGACTTCGCCGGAACCCGTAGCAACGCCTTTACCGAGCGTGAAGCCGAAGATTACGTCTCTGCAATACAGTCCATTAGGTGAGATAAACACGGGCGATACCATAACGGTGGAAATGAAAGGCAGCCCAGGCGGAAAAGCTTCATTTGAGATAAGACATCTGACTGCGCTCATCTCTATGAAAGAGATCACGCCTGGTTATTATAGAGGTGTAGTTGCAGCGGTTTCTGCGATCTCCGGCGTTCCGCTTCTTGGATACCTTTCGGCTGGCGGCGCAATGGCTCCGCCGATGCAGGCCGGTAGACTTGTGACCATTGGAAAACAGGTGGATTCGGCGGCTAATTCTGTTCCGTCTGCGGTAGATATTATGCCTGAGCCTCCCGCAGCAAAGCCAATTACAGATGTGCCGCAGACGAATGCCCCCAAAGTTACCCCTGCGCCGCCTCCACAGGCACAAATTAAGGTACCTGTGATAAATGTCTCGAAGCAGCCGGAGCAGGCGCAGGAGATGGAACAGATTGTGCTCAAAGCGCCGCAAGATGGCGCAATAATCAAATCTGCTATCACGGTTATCGGTAAAGCGAGCCCCGATTCCAAGGTGTCTCTCTCTATAACGTATACAAACGGTTTGATGGGATTGCTCAAGTTGTCTGGCAATGTGGCAGTGCAGACTGTTGCAGTTGGCAAAGATGGTGTCTTTAGAATGAGTCCGATTGCGCTTGATGGCCCGTTGGCCACCAAAGGACTTCGTTTCACGATAAAGGCTTACTATACTGACCGCACGGATCATGGCGCTGCCATTTCAGTCGTAACCGGAGGCCGCATGTGATGCGCGATATCTTGAAAAAGATCGGCGCGATGGCGCCTGAGCCCATCAAGCGCTCGTCTAAGTTTATGCATGTCGTCATAAAAGACTATACCGAGGACAATGGCAGCCTTGTCGCTGCTGCGGTGAGCTTTTATGTGTTCTTGTCGCTAATTCCTATACTTTTGTTGGGAATTGCGATAATCGGTTACGCTTTGGGTTCTTCTGCGCGCGCAGAGAGCCTGATTCTCTCGACACTTACTTCGAACGCTCCGAAATTAGCCGCGCAGCGGGAATCGCTGGATTTTCTGCGCGGTGTTATTGACCAGGTGATAGCCGGTCGAGGCGTTGCAACTGGGGTGGGACTTTTAGCGTTGCTTTGGGTTGGAACTTCACTGGTTGCAAATCTTGAGAAGGCGATAAACATCGCGTGGCGAGTGAAACAGCGCAAATTCTTGCGGAAACGGCTTTTGGCGCTTGGTGTTTTGGCCATGATGGGCGGGCTTCTGGGCGTTTCGCTCGGCATCACGGCCTTTATGAACGCTGTGAGGTCCCTTGATATCTCCGTGCCTTGGATAAACGAGAGAGAAGTATCGTGGGCATGGCAGCTGTTTGGTTATATGGCGCCGGTGGCGCTCACAGTGTTAACATACACGTTGTTCTACAAGATAATGCCTAACACATCTGTTGGGTGGAAGTCGGCATTTGCAGCCGGTCTTTTTGCAGGAACGCTTCTGTATATTGCGCAACTGGTTTTTGGCTATTATGCGACCCATTTTGCCAATTACAGCGCGGTATATGGATCACTGGCAGGTGTTTTTATTCTTATGATCTGGATTCACTATTCAGTAATTGTCACAATGCTTGGCGCTGAGGTCGGCTCGATTTGTGCCGGACGGCGCGATGCACAATGAGAGGGATTCATGCATAAAAATGAGCAATCTTAAAATTCGCAAAGCAACTATCGAGGACGTGCCTGAGATCACGCGCATCTACAATCACGCAATTCTAAACACCACTGCCACATTCGATATCCAGCCCAAGACAATTGAAGATAGACTGGAATGGTTTGAAAAGCACGGCGATGATTCGTCTTTGCTTGTTGGAGAAATAGACGGCAAAGTGGCGGGTTGGGCTGATTATCGGCCTTTTGGAACCAGAGTGGCATATCGCTTTACGGTGGAAAATGCCGTTTATGCGGATGACAATTATCGGGGCAGGGGAGTCGGTATGGCGCTGATGAATGAGATTATCAAGATTGCGGCCGATAAAGGATTCCACGCAATTGTGGCGCTTATAGTGCAGGGCAATGAAGCTAGTGAGAGACTTCACTCCAAGCTCGGTTTTGAGCTTGTCGGCAGAATGCATGAGGTAGGTTACAAGTTCGATCAGTGGTTAGATGTGCTTATATACGAAAAGATTCTATGACTCGTGATAAGCACGCTCTAAGTATTTCGAACTTAGTTGCTTCGGTATCCTGATGCCGAAGCCTTGCTTTAGTTAGTTTAGTTGCTTCGGTATCCTGATGCCGAAGCCTACCATACATCATGAATAATACGCTCTAAGTATTTCGAACTGTAACTACTTGAGGCTCTTCTTTTAATTCTTGTCGCTTCGACCCGAGCAAGCAACCCACTGACGGACGCAGCATGCCATGGAAGAAAGTTGTCCACTGCACTTTTCTTCCACACAAACAGCATTGGTCCTGGTGCCTATCGTTCTCTGCTCCACACCAGAAGCACTTAACCATTTTATTTGCTCTCCCTCCAAAGTGACGGCAAATGCAAGGGGCGCATCCACTGTCATGAATCATCGCCGCACAAAGCGTACCAACAAGCCGAACTGTTAGCAATATGGGTAATATTTCCCCATAATTATGTCGAATTGCTTGCTTGCCAGGTATACCCGGCAGCCATAGGGTTCAAACGCGGTGAGACCTGCCGAGCGATCATATTGATGGATTTTTTCCGGAGCGCAAAAAAATAGAGGATGGGCAGGCGCCCATCCTCGTGATACTAACTTTTATTCAGCCAATTCATTGCTTTTCGGCTTTTGGCGCTTCTTGCTGTTCAGTATAAGCATTAAAGCCAACGCGACTGCCGCTAAGGGCGCTGTGATCCAGAACCAGACGTAGTGCGCGTTGCTTTTGACTTCGGGTACCCAGGTGTTCAATAAGTAGTTAAACCGCCCGATCAGCAGCGTCATTCTTCCCATTACGGTTGCCCCGAATATGGCTCCGAAGCCTATCATAAGAAACCATCGGCCAGCTTTGGCGGTGTTTGTGATGATCTTTGACTTGTGTTCAAAGCTGAAGAAGAAATACGTCATCGCCGAGAATAGAATCACATAGAATACCACTGCGCCCAGCGAGTCCCACCCGGTCATCCCTTTTCCGGCGAGCGGTTTCATAGAAGAGCCAATCTGAGGGAAGTATATCTCGTAGAACTCCCTGAACATACCTCCAGCGGCAACACCCATAAAGAATCCGAAAATGATGCGGCTGATCCATACGTGTTTTGCGCTATACATGAAATAAAACATGCTTCCCGCAACGGCGGCGAATGCCCAATACCATTGGCCTTCGCCAACCATAGGGTCCCACCACTTTGGCCCAAGCACCTGAGACCAGGTTGTGTAGACGCCATAGCCTGATGCCAGCCCGATGAAGACATGCTCGAAGAACCGATAGAACTTATTTTCGGCGTAAAGTACGCTGTAAACGGCAAACGTGCTCAGCGCTGCGAGCCATATCGTTATGGACATCAAGTTATGTGTGAACCATTCACTCATCGCTAGCGCCTCCATCAATTGTCGATCGTCGTCTTGTCACCATGTAACCGACATTGCCGAGCAGAATGAGTATAAGTATGTATATGTGCACTGCCGATAGCGCCCAGGTTGTAATTGAGGCATCGGTTGCTTTGTTGCCTTGACCGATTAAAGTCTCATACTGCGCGGCTCCCACTGCGCTGTTCAACATGCCTTTTACCTGCCCGGAGTCAAGGTATTTATACGCTTCAACAGACATAACAGCCGTAGGGCAGTAAACCAATGGTATTTTGCTGCCGGTGAGGTAAGCCATCACAAATTCTAAGGTTCCTGATGGTGTTATCTCTACCACTGCGCCCAGATTGCTGGCGTTTTTGACACCGTCCATGGCGGATAGTTTGTCTATAGGTGTTCCATCTATATCCTTGGACATAATCTTTCGGAAGTCGCGAGATATTCCAAGGAGCGGTGGCTTGTCTAATATTTTGAAGCCGAAGTGAGCCCAATCAACCCCATATTTCTTGCCAAGCTCTTTTTCGAGAGACTTGCCAATCTGATATGTTAGCTCGGTCCCTGGTTGGTCCCAGCTTACAACTGCGAACCTGATATTCTTTTGGAAGAGGTGGCGCATGATTGCTGTGGTCTGGGGGGCGTTCTCAGGTTCGGTTCCCGGGCCCCATATCGATGAAATCAAGACTATCTTATCCTTAGGAACTCTATCGAGGGTCGCATAAGCATTTCTCACCTCTGGAAGAATGACGGTTGGGTGCTTTTTCGGTTTTGCAATCAGCGGAACCGCAATAACCGCCACCACCAGCAAATAGATTATGCGTCTGTCGATATTTTGTAGTTTGTCGAATATGTTCATAATTATAATTGCCTGTCGAAGAAACTCCCTTTCTCCAAACTTAGCCAAATCCTAAGCCCTGTCGCAAGGCCACCCACTGCTAATCCGAATGCGATAGCGCGTTGAACGGCCATATTAGGGGAAACCAAAATCCAATATCCGAGTTTCTCTATTCTGAATATCGAGAAAAAGCTGTTTTCCGGTATCCAATCCGTTATCATTACTCCGATAGGAAGCAGCGCCAGCATGATGATTGCTGCTGCGATCATCATAAACGCCGACTCGGCTGATCGTATCTTGAATGCCCGGTATGCCGCAGATGCGATATAGAAAGCAATGAGAGAGAACATAGTGGATTGCAGCGGTTTTAGAAAGCCGCCGAAGAGCATCCCGAAGACATTGTCTGCCGTGGGGCTGCTGTCCTTCAAGAAACCGGCTATCATTATGGCAAAGAACGCCACAAAGAACGCCAGGCTATTACCCCATCCCTGCTTCTGACCGCTGATTGCTTCTCCGTGAATCCTGAACAAATTCAAGATTCCCAGCAGCAGAGCAAAGCTGCCGATCACCATTCCAACATTGGCGTAAGAGGGCATAATATCTGTGAGCAAGTTGTCCTTTGGAATTAAGAACTCTAATGCCAGAACTAACCCGCCAAGAAACGTTACTGCCATCACTATGGGCTTGCGATATCTTGCGGGCGCCATCATCAGAGCCCAAAGTAGCAGCGCTCCCACAATGAGCGCCCCAATGATCAGTGACAAAAGCGTCAAGCCGTGCTGCTTTTCTGTCAGCAAGCCCCACAAATTATGGAAAAACAAGGGCATGATTAACCTTTCTTCAGGAAGTAATTGAGGAAATTAGTTTCGAACCAGGTCGGTATATGCATCGGCGACGTGTTTTGCAGCGCGCTAACCGTGACCGCGAGAGCGCCTACGATAATTAGCCATATTATAAGCAATTTGCCGTAGTCCTGGCCTACCAAGCTTCCGAGGAGGGTCGGTTCGCGTGAAAGATACGCGCTGGCGGCATAGTATTCATCACCTATGATAGTATAATCACAAGCGGCCAGGAAAAACGGTATTTGAGTTGTGGACGGCGTTCCTGCAATCTGAATAGCACCAGCCAACTGACCGTTTTCCGCCAGAATCAAAGATTCGGCAAAGAACCAACCGAAGTATAAAACAGTAGCTGTTTTTTCTCGATGCATAATGCCAACAACGCCAGCAGTGTAGGCAAATTGATCGCTTGAAAGGAAGCGTATATCATCTTCGTTGAATTGCTCGGGATTTCCCTCTGCCGCAAAGGCTTCTTTGCTTACTTCCTCCGAGATGGTGTATAGCAACGGGTCAATGTTCGGCACAATTACTCTGGTGCTGAATTTAGCCGCTTTTCTTACGACATTGGACAAAATAGCCATAGCCTGAAGCCCGACGACATCCAAACCGCCGATTCCAGGCACAAACAGCATCGGCCTTCCCATCTCCGTCGCGCGGCCAACAGCCTCTTCCAAAGAAGACAGCCCGGCTATTCTTCGGATATACAGCTCGCGTCCTCTCCGTGCAACGTATATCTTAAAAAGAATGAAGAACACCAGAAGTCCTTCTACAATATAGACTGCAAAATTCGCGTGTCCGCTCTGAGCCATGCTATTTTTTCTCCTGCTTCTTTTTGGCCTTGGATTGGGATTCATCTCTTTCGGCCGACATTTCTTCTATACGCGTTACAAGCCTGTCTATGTTCGCGCTATCAGCAAGGATTTTGCTTAGGTCTGCCATTTTCTGATGTCCGACGAATGGTCCGAGAAGAGGCATTCCCATAACCAGCCCCTGGCTGGCTAAAAATGACAGAGGTTTGTGTCCCTCCAGCATTAATACCGCCGGCAGCTCCATGCCTCGTTTGACGATTTCTTTTGCGACTGCGTCCAGCTTGGATTGCAGTTCCTCCTCTGTGAGGGGTGTGGTAAAGTCTACATTAAACATGAGTTTCCCTCAGAGACTTGACCGTCTCGATTATCTGTTCTTTATTATCCTCGTCGAAGCGGAGATATACCCCGCGGTATGCTTCCAGCCTGGTCAGCTTTGCGAGAGGACTGAGTTTTATGCCAAAATCGTCCAGATAATAGCGTTTGACGTTTTTCCAGCATATTTCGGTAGCGCCGAACCGCCTTCTGCAGCTCGCTCGCTCAGATGTTAATTGATAGTGCACCGGAAACAAAAAATCCGCTAATGTGGTAACCATAGCCACCACAACCACTACGCCGCCAAGTATTCCCATCAAGTTCAATCCGCAGAAGCACGCAACAAGAAACAGAGGGATAATCCACGCAAGTTTTTGCGGGGATTGGCGCACAAGGTGAACCGTCCAGGCCAGGATTGGCTTGCTGGTTATCTCAGTTGAGGGATTATTGGTAACTTGTGGAGACATTTAAGCGCTACTCATTTTTTCAAATTATGAATTATGAATGCTGAATTATGAATGCTGCGGGCCGGATTGCAAATCCGCCCGAACAAAGTGGAAGCCCCGCAGTCTCCACAATCCCCAATTGCGCATTCCAGTATCATACTTTTGCATTAGATGCTGAGGCCATTATATGAAAGTCGAGGGCAGGTGTCAAGCTGAGCGCGAGTGTGTATGTGTATGCAGAACGATTATGTCCCCTCTAATTGCAGAGGTAAAATGTCCTCATGCAGAAAGAGGTTATAACAATCAATCAAAAAGAAGCAACAAGATATGATGTATTGCGTCCTGTTCTAGATGGGACCATCAGCTTTTTTATACTTTTGATGGGCTTGTGGCCCAACCCTCAAATCCTGAAATACCTTGAGCTCACTCTCAGTGAGTGACGGGAGGGCGAGGCTCCCGCCGAGCTTGTAGCTGCGAAGCAAAACGGCTCAGGGGGATTCGCCATTCCGTGGTCACAGCGATGTAATAATCAATTATTTTGCCTAATTACAAAGTTTTTTCCTCCATGATACAGAATTGCCGGATAAGAACCGATAATCCGACTATGAATATGCTTTGCAGCAGCGCGAACTTTTCCCGCTGGGTTCCGGTATTAATATGTAAATTGAAACGTGAAGAGTCACAATCTAAGTCGGGTTCTAAATGGTCAGATATACGCAACTTCGATGGTGACGCATCAATTATTTGGCTGCTTTCTCGTCGGAGTATAATTATTTCGAAAATAGGGGTTGACAAACTGCCAAAACTGGTATAAACTACAAATGTTGGCAGGTCACGGCGTTGCACGATATTCGGGCAGAATAGTGCAAGGGACGGAGACCTATGAAAGCGAGAAATTCAAATAGGGGTAGATTTGTTCCATTAGCAGCAGGTTTTACACTTGCAGAGTTACTAATGGTTACGTGTATTTTGGCTGTTTTTGCAGCCATCATGTACCCCGTCATTATGAAGACAAAGGAAACTGCAAGAACTGCAGAGTGTCTATCAAACATGAGACAGATAGGCATGAGCTTGCATATGTACTTTGATGATTACAATGGCAGATTCCCCGCTGCAGTCCCCTTTGGATCACCTGACTATTGGGGAACCAGAGACCGCAAGACTATTCAAGAGCTTCTTTTACGCTACACGAGCCGATTTGCAATAGCTCAAAGAGTCAATGGCAGGATCGAATATTTGAGCGCCGGAGTTTTTGAGTGTCCAAGTGATACAGGAGCGCCGAGAGAATATTGTAAAGTTTTGCGTATCGCGCAAGGCAAGCCTGTGTGGAAAAGCACCGGTTGCAGCTATGAGTATTACGCCTCCAACCAGGAAGACTGGAGCCATTCCTCTCTTGCAGTGCCTTGGACAGCATTAGCTCCATTATTAGCAAGCGCAGAAGGCAAAAGACGCACAGGAGCGGCGGTTGTTGATATCCCTAAGCTCACCCGCAAAGCCGTCCTCGGCGATATGTTTTACTGGCATCTTGGAGACAAAACCCCTGATAATCACCTTGCTTACTGTAACACTCTCTTTGCGGATGGTCATGCGGCGCGAGTGAGAGGTTCGGAGCACCTTGAGTCGAGGCTCGAGCGACTGAGACCCTGGCACAATGCTACAGAGATTACCGCCGAAGAATAGTTATCTTACGCTTAGATCTTCCAGAGGAAATACTGGGCAAGATAACCAATTCCCGCGCTTATGAGCATTGTGGGAACCAGGTAGGACAAATCTTTCACGGCTGTTCGTCTGTCTTCTTTCTTGCCGAAGAACAGAATTATCTCTGTGAGGATGATCAACAGACTTCCAAACGCGACCAACCAGGGCGCCAATGGTATTAGCGACGGCAAAATAAGAGCATCGCCGGTCGCAATAAGAAAAACGGCTCCTGCTATCATAACGAGCATAACACCTGTTATCAAAACCAATGCTGCAACCATGTATCTGTCTTGCTCCATTACGGAAATTTGGCGGGCAATCTATCGAAGCCTGCACCACAACCAGTTTACATTACTTACCCAGATAAAGCAAACCCTTGCATACTTAGATGAACTTGAATACTTGCCGACGACACTCTGATATTTTCCTCTTTACATGCAGCGAGAAAACTTGTATAATAATGCTCGTAAACTTGAGGGCGGTTAGATCAGGGGGAGATCGCTTCGTTGACACCGAAGAGGCCATTGGTTCAAATCCAATACCGCCCACCATGCCGCATTTGCTCCGAAATCGTCCGAGGGTTCCGACCCATATAAGAATGGCCCGGCAGTCTTCCCACCGGGCCAAACCTTTCTTGGCTGAGAGACGTTGATACACGACTTCCGATAACACCAACGGCCCAATCGAAAATACGACCGTCTTGAATCGCGTATCGATTTGCCAACTCAGCGCAAACGAGTCCATTAGAACCTATGGCATATACCACATGACATCTCCACCGTTCGTGGCAGGTATGAGCACCGGAACCCACTCCCCTGAGTAGGAATCTTGCCGGAGGACGATCACACCCTTGACAGTCACGTAGGAAGCGGCCGGCACCGATGAAATCGCCTCGCGGCGGCCAGTGAGGTCCACTCGAATGCCATCGCCGCCGCCATCATAGAGCGTCCAGTAGGTGTAGAGATCGCCGCCCACCATCCTGCCCCACAGCTTGGCAAGCAAGCCGACATTGTTGAGTCCGCCGCCGCCAGTGCGCCCGAACTTATACAGACCGAACATACCGCCGCCCACGGCGCTCATGTTCATGCCCAACGGCTTCGGCGCATCGGTCTCGCCGCTCTTGGAGATGACCGGCTGGACGATTCTCCGCTCGTGAGTGAGCGGATCGGTCTCGATCACGCCGTCGATGTCAAGAATGTCGCCCTCGTTCGCGCCAATGCCGAAGACCGGCGAGGTTACCATCACCCCATTCGAGCGGTTGGATTCCTGCACATAGATAATGTTGTTGGTCAGCACGTTGTAGCCAAGGCTCACGACGACCCCGCTCAGATGGACCTTGGTGCCGTCCTTTTCCTTCATCCACTGACCGATTGTCTGGCTGCCGCCCGGCCCAGCCCAGCCCAGCGTCTTAACGGAGCTTATGATCGGCAGGCCGACCTTGGTCACTTCGTTAAGGGTCAACGCTCCGGTCGCGCCGATGCTGTCCACGGTGCACCAATACGTGCATCCGCCGCCTCCGGCTCCGCCACCGCCATCCATCGAATAGACCACCAGGATGTTGATGCCGGTGGACTTGGTGATGGTCGTCACGAGGGGAATTATGAGTTGTGTGTTGTCACCCAGAAGATACGCGCCGCTGCCGAGAAGCGGGTCACCCGCGTCAACCACACCGTCGTTGTCCGCATCCTTGTAGATCTTCACACTTGCGATATCTGTCTGGTCGTTCCCAGTGCCGTTGGCCTGGAGCGTAATAGTATGCATGTTAATGTTCTCCCACCCGTTAGCGGCCAGATACATTTGCAGCATGATGTTGTCTTCCCAGAGGAAGCCCCAGTGGTTCTGTGGGGAGTAGGCGCCTTTGTTCATCGTAAGCGTTCCCGTGGGAATCGGACGAATTGTCTTGGTGCAGCTATTGATGGGCAGACCGGAGAGCGTCACGCTGGAGCCAGAGTTCCCGCCGAACGTGTCCACGTCTGCGACACTGAAGCTGTAGGTCTCGCCGGGATCGCCGCCGCTCATAACATAGCTGATCAGGAGATCGACAAACGCGCCAGCGTTGATCAAGTAGCCAGGGGCCGCGGGAGAAAGCTTCACGTTGCCATTGTCCCAACTGTAGGTTGAGGTCGCAAGAAGCGTATCGCCTACGTTCACGATACCATCGTGGTTGTTGTCCACCCAGAGCTTCACCGCGGAGATGTCTGCCAGGTCGTCGCCCGTGCCGCTGGCGGCGAGCGTGATTGATTTGATTCTCACCGGCTCCGCTGGAGCGCCGCCTGAGGTGGCCCGCATCTGAAGCATCTCATTATCGGAATCAGGCGGAATGGTGGGATACAGATGGTCGGCGGGCGTAGCTGGCCCGAGCGCAAGCATCAGAGTGCCCGGAGTGGGGATGGCCCCGCGCTTATACACCTTCAAGCCAAAACCACCCAGGACCTCGCCCGTTGGTCCTCTAGCTTGAACGTGGATGATGGCGCGTTCACCGGTCGGCGGACTCGTGGGCGGGTTGACCGTCACCGACGGCGGCGGGATTGCTTCCTGGCCGGGAGCCAGTGTGAAAATGTCCTGGCTGAGATAGCAGGTCCACCCGGATGGCATTTCCACGGGCACGAGAGTCAGCATTACCGGTCCGAATACCTCGGTCGTGTTTTGCACCCGAAAGTTGATCACAACCGGGCTTGCGGGCGGCTGCACATAGAAGTTGCGAATGGCCAGGTTGTCGCACAGGACCGTATTGAAGGCCGGGATCGCGCCGGTCGGAGCCTGGCCGGGCACGGGCGCCTTATCGTCGGCGTTGGTCTTGTGCTCGACTGTCGCGCCCATGCACCAGTGGGTCTGCCCGAGATCGTTGAGGGCCGGAGTCTGCCAGGTGAGGTCCACCAGGCCCGTACTGCCCGCGTTGATAGCTGGGGTCGTATTCTGGGTGTCAACCAGGGTCCACACTGTCATGCCGGTGTTCGGATCAGTCTTGTAGAGCTTCACCCGATACGAGTCGGCTGCGGCGTTGCCGTCGCCGATGTTAGTTACGCGCACTTTGAAATGATTGAGCTGGTTTGCTATGGGCTCGTTCGGGTTATCGGGCTGGTTGTTCTGGGGAACGTTGTCTACGAATATGTCCGGGCTTGTCCAGAACGGGTCATCGCCATTCTCGAAGCCGTCGTAGATCCCGTTCGGGGTCGGGTACCCGACGCTTGCATTGATGTCGCAGGAGGGGACAAAGCCGACATCAGTCGAGCGGCCCCATTCCACGCCATTGGCCGTGTCGCGGATCATCAACTGCGGCTTGGCGTTGTCCGCGGCGGAGTTCGCGTCCACCAGGCCGAAGCCGTAGGTGGTGTCCGGCCCCGCATCGCCCTTATCGACCGCAGTCTCCCAGAGCCTTGTGCGCACCTGGAGCGGTTTGCCTTTGAGCGCGGGGGTCTTCTCCATCATGCAGGCGATGACCCCGGCCACCATCGGCGTAGCGAAACTCGTGCCCTCGTTCCAGCCGCAGGCAGCAGTCCAGTTATTATTCAGGCAGGGCAGGTTGACCCAGTTAACGTAGTGGTCCGGATTATATATATCGCCGGGACTCACTGTGTCATCGCCGCCAGGCGCGACAACGTCCGGCTTGAGCCGCTTGTCGGCCGTGCGACCCCTGCGGCTGTAGTAGGTTATTGCGCTGCCGTCGTTCTTGGTCGCGCCGACGCTGATTCCATTGAAATTGTCGGCGGGCGCCCAGAGAGAGCTTTCCGGTGGATTACCGTTAAAGTCATTGCCCATTGCGGTGCATACAACCCGGCCCTGCTTCGCGGCCCAGTCCACCCATCGGGTAACGGCAGTGTAGCCGTTCGTAGTGATATCGTTGCCATCCTTGTCCTTCCAGTAGCAGACGCTGCAGCTTATGATGTCTACCT
>JAPLCU010000074.1:35077-38684 GCA_026392045.1 Armatimonadota bacterium | reverse complement strand
ACAATCGTTCGTAAGAATCTGTTCTGTTGCCCAAGACAACTCTTCCTGAGGCGCATTCTTGCCGCCGACAACCCAGTCCAGTAGCGTGTCCAGCGCGAATGGTAACGACTGCGACATCAATTCTGCTGTGGGAAGTGATCTCAAGTGGCTGTACACACCCAGAAACGTCCAGGCCAACTGAAGCCGAACACTGCGTGGAATCGACAGCATCGAAAGGAGTCCTATGAGGGTCTTGCCAACATCTTCCTGTGGGGCAGAAAAGCCCGCATGGTCCCAGTCCACGAGAACGACTGAAGAGCCACGCGCCAGTATGTTATACGGTGTGAGGTCACGATGGAGGAAAGCCCCGATCGGCTGAACGTCAAAAGGTTCAGCCAGCCGGGCCGCGCCTCTGAGAACCAGATTGGCATATCTGCCCGCCTCAGCGGCATGCTCTCTATACCACATGGCGTCCTCCTGCCACTGACCGCACAGTGAATCTGGATCGTACGGAGAATCCACGCACAACTTATGGGGGTCGCACGCGTGGAGAGCAGATATAGCTTCGGCGACCCGTGTCACCATTTGCCTCTGCAGATCCGCAGAAGCATGTCTCATCGCAACATCGAGTGGTTGCCCACAGGCCGTGGTGACCAAGGCTGGAAACCCGAATGCGTCGCACTCCGGCAATACCTTCAGAACGTCCGGGACCGGAACTATATCCTTTAGACCCAGCAACAACCGGGCGTGGGCGTCGAGTGCTGCTTGTCCCGAGTCAGAAAGCGGATACAACTTCACGCACACATGCTGCGTCTTTTCTCCATCCTGCATGCAGCATAGAAGCACTCGAGTTAGGTCGGGCGTGACACCGTCGCGAGCCGACGAAATTGGGTTCGTGATACCAATCTCGCCGGTCGATTTAATGATTGAGCGCAGTCCCGCCTGCACTACATTGTTGGCGTCGGTCCCATGGGCAGCAGCTTGACCAGCCCATCTTATTGCCTCGGTCAAATCCGTTCCTTGTTCCAGATTGGTGCTCCTTCCCCTGCGTGCGGAGGGCTAGTGGTACATTGGTGTTTCGGGATTTCCGTTCCGCGACGCTTCACTCAAATCCCGAAACACCAAAACACCAAATTGCCGATCAATATAAAAAAAGAGAGCTACGCATGCATATAGCAGCAGATCACTCCATATCTTCTTGCCCAGACGATCCAATTCCAATGCCCTGCATACCTCTCTTTAAGTCTATCGATACCGGTTTAATGCACACAATCTTGAAGTATTCGGCTACATAGGAAAGATGATGCTCGTATCCGCCCGGCTCGCCAGTCACTTTCCCTCTTAGATGGCGTGGATCCTCGATGACTTCCCGGATGATGAAGCCCAACTCCAACAGTTTGCCGAATATGCTGTGCAACACATGCCGGTACTCGCCAGTCGGTTCTCCCACCAGCATATTCTCGCGCCCATCCGGACTCATAAGTATTGGTCCACTCTTATATATCTCTGCGATTCTATAGCCAATCCCATCCCAGCCATTCTGACCGCCAACGAAAGAGGTAGGGTAGGTGGATGGATTCACGTGCGCAACCGCATAGCTGCCACTTGGTCTCAGTACACGGTATACTTCCCGGTACACTTCACTGACATCGGGCACAAAGCAAATGGAAATCGGCTGATAGACGATGTCGAATTCTCCATCCGCGAAGGACGATAGATCGCGCATGTCGCCCTTCACGAGCTTTGCTTCATAGCCATAATGCTCTGCGGCAACCTTGTCGCCGTGCAATTGTCCCGCCGATATGTCCAACACCGTGACATGGGCACCAAGAAGACCGAATACTGGAGATTGTTGGCCGCCGCCGGACGCCAGGCACAAGACTTTCTTATCTTTGACATCCACCAACATGGAGCGCGGGAACACGGGAATATCAGGCGATTCCTCAATCAGTCCTTGGGAGTACTTCTCCACACATTCCCGCGTCAGATTCAGACGCGGCACTGTGTAAGTGCCTTCATTTTCGGCTTCCATATCCCAAAACGCCTCAATTTTGTCCGACAAATCTATCTGTCCCTCCAGTTTAATCATTCGCTACAGTTCTACGAGCTTGTCCCAGGTTTAGTTGAAAGTCAGTATTTCGGTGGTGGCTCGACTCCACTCCCATTTTTACGTATTCTTCAATCATAAGCGATTATCCTTTATAAAATATATTATATTTTACATCAATGCATTATAGCCGCCCCGGAGTAACTGCCGACGCCCATCTTTTTTTATAAGTGAACAATCAACTCCTGTCCCGACGTAATGACAATCGGGCTCTCGAACACAATCTTATCTCCGTTCAGGTGAAATCCTATAGTCTTGCTATTAAGAGTAATCGAGCTGCTGGCCTTGGTTTGCAGAGCAGATAATTGAAGCTCGCGCAGCGTAATAGATCCGTGCAATAACTTAAGTCTCGCTTCCGTGCCTGCAAGAATGAATTCTCCCCAGCCTGAGTCTAATGACCAGAAGCATCGGAAGTTGCCATCCTTAATCAAAATTGGATTGAATCCAATCATTCCGCGAGTCATATCGAATCTAAAGCCGCTAAACGCATTCAGGAGGGCGTAGCTTGCCATCGATCTGGCATAGTTGCTGCCGCATTCGATCTCATTCCAGGGATTGCGCCATTCGCCATCATACCTGTCTCGAATAGCCTTCACGCAAGTCATTCCCTCATCGATTAAACCCATCTGAATCATCAATATCGCTGCCGAATACTCATAGCCGTTCATGGTCTCCCCGGCATAGGGAATCGGGATCATCGGCCTGTAGACGCCTTCAGGCCAGTGTGAGATCACAAGCCCGGCTTCGTCATTCAAGCAGAATACGCGGCAGGCATTAAAGTAATCGCGCATTTTTGGACGGAAATTATTCTTAAAAAGAGACTTCAGAGCTGTCTTCACCTGAGCGGCATCGAACAATGTCCCAAGGCCGTATAGGTTCGCATGCCACTGAGCAAGAACCTGATCTATCTCACAGCCTTCGGCAATCTGATACTTTATTTCAGCGTGCTCTTCATCCCAGTAGACTTTGTCTGCGTCGCAGAAAAATTGGAGAATGCTGCGATCAGTAATATCCAGTAATTGGTGGTAATACTCACCGTTAAACAGATTCTTATCCACACATGATTTGCCATTCTCAAAAATTGCATAGTATTCTGAAGCTGTAATTTCTTCGCCCAGCGCTTCGGCTATCTCAGCGCCAGCTTTGAGGGCGCCAAGATAAAAACCGGTGAGCCAGGAGTTGGGACCGAACAGTTCCATATCAAGCGTATGATGTTGGCGGCCAGTAAGAACGCCGGTTTTCTCAGGATCCCATTTGTCTTCATTCTCTAATGACCAGGCAAATTCAATGGATTTCTTCACAGACGGCCATAGTTCGCGCAGCCATTGAGTGTCGCCGGAGATTTTCCAATCTCGATAAACTTTCATCACGCCGCCGAACTGCCCATCCGCGCAGGGCCTGAATGTTGAAGGTTCGATACCAAGCGGCAGTTGAATTCTAAAAGGCATAGCGCCGGATGACTTGAGATTGTATTTGTAATCAGCTTCGCGCATGGATCTCTCAAGTTTGGGGAACAAAAAC
>JAPLCU010000074.1:0-35057 GCA_026392045.1 Armatimonadota bacterium | reverse complement strand
GGAACAAAAACGGCAGAGCTTGAGCATAGTTCCAGACATGTGTGCATGATCCTTCGCAACATCCGCTCGACGATAGGCATCCCTCCCAAGCATAGAAAGCGCCGTCTTCAAGTCTCAAAACAGTAGGGGTTTTTAGAATTGATATATTTGCCGATACTGCATCCAATGCAGCTATAGGAATATCTGATTCAAACAGAGCATTCTTAAATAGAAGGGTTTCAGAAAACAGCCTTTCCCAGCTCTTAAAAGCATACTTCGCGCTCTCTTTGGAATCTTTCCAGATGGTTGCGTAATAGTTTTTCCAGGTTTCTTTGATATTGCATTTTTCAGCACAATCACAAGCATTTGAGTTCCAGTAATTCTCGCAATTCGGGAAGTTCCAGGTTATCAAGAATCTTGTGTTTTTCGATTCGCCGGGAGCAAGCTCAAAATGCGCCGCGATCATACCCTGACGGTTTGCTCCGGCTTTATCTTTATGAACATCTCGATTCAGAAGCTTGCCCGGTTTTATCATATCTCGCCAATAGACCTCCAGCTGATCAAACCATGCTCCTTCATACCAATAGCGCTGATAACTTGTATCATGAGCATCTGTAGCCAGGGATAAATCGCCATAGTTTGTCTCAGAAGCATTTATGCCGGCCGATGTCAGATGCAATAGAGTGAGGCCATTCTCATTCTCAATGATATTTATATTGTTTGCAGGTAATGGATTTCCAAGCGCTCCAATGAGAGAGTATTTGATTGTTTTTGCTGATGTATTTGTTACTTCAAAATCGAAAAAAGCGCCGGGAATGCCGGAGTCTATATCATTCAGAGGGATGAAAGGGTTAAATGCGGTCAGAGTAACTTTTCCTGGAAATAATGGAGCGCCCTTGAAATCAAGCTTGGCAATGGGGAACTCGCCAAGGAAATCAACACTTTCGAAATGAGGTAAACCAGCTAGAAAACTGCGTGATGGGCCAAATCCAAACCCGCTGCAATCTCCCTTGCCATCGCCTGTGCCGGTATATGGTGGAGGCAGGTCGCCATTCAAGACTCTGGCGTCAATCAGTTCATCATTACACTCTGCCTTAATTGCAAAGTGCGAAAAGCCGTTGAGACCGCCCTTGTTGGGTTTATTGAATATCTCCCAGTCGATTAGACGTCCATTACCTGCAAGGCCGATGCAGCCGGCGCCAATGCCCCCCAATGGAAAAGAAATCTCATTGGTCTTACGGCCTGTATACAAAAATGAATTAACGTCTTTAGTCATTTCGATGACTCCTTGTTAGCTATGAAAAGATGTAAAATGCTTGTGAATGAAGAAATATCTTGCTGGATAGGGCAGGGGAACTGGTTCCGGGGCAGGGATTCGAACCCCGATCAACGGCACCAAAAACCGTTGTCCTGCCATTGGACGACCCCGGATCAACCGTAATATTATAATCTGAAAATAGCGAAGTAGTCAATTCCGTCATCCCAACAAGGGTGCACGCCAAATTAATGGTCAGAAAATGCGATCACGGAAACACGGAATAAGGGAAACACAGAAATGGTATATTTGACAATTGGATCAAGAGGGAACGTCCCGCTAAACTAGATATTTTAGGACTATCTCCCTTCCGTGATTCATAAATTCCGTGCTTCCGTGATTAAAGTAGTTGATAGTCACAAATATGGCGTGCACCCTCACAACAATTTGACAGTAGACTTGCGTCTGGTGTACAATTTGTCTACTTCGCAAGGAGGATAATCACCTTGGCAAAGCAACTTACAGCACGGCAAAGAGAAGTATTGGATACAATACAGAGTTTTATTAGCGCAAATGGCTACTGCCCATCTATTCGAGAACTCGGACCAATGCTGGGGATTTCGAGCCTGCGTGGTGTGACCATTCATTTGGATGCGTTGCAGCGAAAAGGTTGGATCACGCGAAATAGCAAGTCACGGGCGATACGCGTGTTGGCCCCGTCGGCTGATGACGTGCGCTCCCGCCGCGTACCGCTTCTTGGAACCATAGCCGCTGGTGTTCCGCTGTTGGCGGTAGAAAATATAGAGTCCTACATATCTGTCTCTCATCAGATGGTTGGCGACTCTGGGAGCTTATTTGCGCTGAAAGTGCGCGGCGACAGTATGATTGATGATCACATCATGGACGGTGACATTATCGTTGTGCATAAACAAAACAGCGCCAAACACGGCCAGATAGTGGCTGCGTTAATTGGTGAAGAGGCTACGGTTAAGCGATTGGATCTTAATTCCCAGCCGCCGCGCCTGCTTCCGTCTAACGCAAACTATGAGCCTATTGCGTTCGATTCGCAGGATTCTATATTACTGGGCAGAATTGTTGGATTAATTCGTTCAGTAGATTTCTAAGAAAAACGGCTCAGGGGGACCTTCGCCCTCCCCTCGTTGTAGTATCATAATCATCGTTTCTGGACTTTTCACGTAGTTTGGAAGATAGGGAGCGAGGGCAAATATGAAGCGGTATGAATACACTTTTTCTCAATCCCCCTTCATTTCGCGGCTACGATGGCGGCGCGGGTTCTCGATATCAAGCCAGACGTGAAATACGCTCATTCTGGTATCCAACGTGGCTGGCTCAAGCGGCCGCGCTTGTTGATTCAAGTAGAGTTGTTGATGCCCCGGCTGATGATTTGGGCATTATGGACGTGCTGGAAATTGCGCGCAGCTATGAGCTTGTTATAATCTACACAAGCACTCCCTCTTTCACAAACGATGCTTCCACTGCCACGCTTATCAAGAAACGATGCCCTGATACGATTATTGGTTTCGTCGGGCCGCATGTCAGTGTGCTGCCGGAGGAATCGCTAAGAACCGCTCCTGCAGTTGATTTTGTGGCGCGCAGAGAGTTTGAAATACCCGTGGCGCATGTTGCTCAGGGGGAATCTATCGCAAAGATAGAAGGGCTGAGTTGGCGCAGCGGAGATACAATCACACATAATCCCGATGCGCCTGTTCTTACAGACCTCAACAGCTTGCCGTATGTCGTGGATATTTATAAACGTGACCTTACTATTGAAAACTACTATATCGGCTACTTAATGCATCCGTATTTGTCCATTTACACGGGCCGTGGTTGTCCTTCGCAGTGCAGCTTTTGCCTGTGGCCGCAGACGATGTCCGGGCACGAATATCGAGTTCGCAGTTCAGAGCTAGTCTACAACGAACTCGCGCTGGCTAAGAAACTGTTCCCACAGGTGAAAGAATACTTCATAGATGATGACACATTCACAGCCAACCCCAGGCGCGCAGCAGGGATCGGTGCGCTGATCAGGGACCTGGGAATAACATGGTCAACAAGCAGCCGAGTAAGCGCGTCATATCAGACTCTCAAGGCGCTGAAAGAAAGCGGCCTGCGCCTTCTGATGGTAGGTTTTGAATCCGGCAGCGATGACATTCTCAGGAACTGCCGAAAGGGCGCCAATACTGAAATGGCTCGCCGGTTCATGCGCGACTGCAAAGCCCTCGGAATCTCAGTTCACGGCACTTTTATGCTTGGCTTACCAGGCGAAAACAGCAATACCATTCAGCAGACAATCGACTTCGCCCGCGAAATCGACCCGGACACCATCCAGGTGTCAATTGCTGCTCCGTATCCCGGCACAGAGCTATATAAACAAGCAACAGACAACGGCTGGCTAAACGAAGCTAAAATGGTCAATAAAAATGGCATGCAGACTTGCGCGATGACTCTTGAGGGTCTCGATAGCCAGGAAGCGCTGGCTTCCATCGACAGGTTTTATCGTCAATTTTACTTTAGGCCACGCGTGATGATGCGTATGGGCGGGCAAATGCTTGCAAATTCCGATCTTAGAAAGCGACGGCTGCGAGAGGGTAGGGAATTTGTCTCATTTCTACATCGAAGTGAGCATTCTAATGATCGGCAATCCGTCGGTATCAAGCGAATACTCAAGGATGGCGGGCCGGGTTTCTGCCAGTTTGCCGTGACGGATGCATGCAATGCAAGCTGCACATTCTGCAATTTCAGAAAAGAATATGACACAGGCAAGCAGCGTTTGTTTGTAGATTTGCATGAAAGTTGCGCTGCAATAGACATAATGGCGGCAAATGGAATTGAATATATTTCGTTTATTGGAGGGGAACCCACCCTCCATTCTGGACTGCCGGACATGATTTCGCACGCGAAGCTTCATAAAATGCACACAATAATCTGCACAAACGGCTGGCTGCTTACGCCCGAGCGCATAGACGAATATGCGAATGCGGGTTTAGATAGCTGCATTATATCTGTGGACGCGCCAACTATCGAATCTCACGAGGCTAATAGAGGCCTGAAGAATCTGTGCAGGCGTATTGCAGACGCGAACACGTCTCTTAAGAAAGCGGGAATACCCACAACCGCCTCCGTAACACTCAGCAAGCTTCTCGGCAACATTGCTCAGTTACCCAGTTTCCTTACATCATTAGGTTTTTCGCGGGTCACATTTTCTTATCCATTGCGAACCCTTGATTCAAGCTTCAGAGGTTGTGCGGAATCTGAGCTTGTGCAATACACTCCGGACGAGCTATTTCTGGCGTTTCAGGACATTATCAGGCTCAAACGAAGCTTCACAGTGGTCAATCCCAAGGCTTCGCTGCAGGAGATGCAGCGGTTTGTGAGGGGAGAAAAGCAAATATTCCCATGCCTCGCAGGCTATAAATACTTCTACTTGGATTGGAAATTCGACCTGTATCGCTGCCACGCCTGGCACGAGCCCATTTGTTCTATCTGGGATTTTGATCAATCCAAAACGCTAAGAGACGGCTGCACTCAATGTATGATCGATTGTTATCGCGATGCGAGTGTGCTTCAACATATCGCTATCGCATTGAACGATGCCGGTAAAGACTTACGAAATTGGCATGTGGGAAAAGCATTGAAAAAGCTTATCAATCGCGGCGTGTATGAATCGGCCAAATCGGTATTGGAGGAACGTGTTTGGATCAAAGGACTGTAAAGATATGCCAAAGCAAGGTCAAGGTGCTTGCGGTTATGTCAATTGCCACAACCCTGGCTGCATTTGGTGACGTCTCCCTGAGTAAAGGTATGAAGCAGGTTGGGGCCGCTGCCGAGCGCCAAACATTCATCGACACGTTCTCCTTTGCGCTCGCCAATCCTTATGTGCTTGCTGGGGTAGGCTTACTGATCGCTTTTTTATGCTTATATCTTGCTTCTCTTTCCTGGGAAGACCTCAGTTTTGTGCTTCCTCTCGCGGCGGCTGATTATGTGCTCGTAACGCTTCTTGCGTTTGTATTGTTGGGTGAAGATGTGTCGCCATTGCGTTGGGTTGGCAGTTTATTGGTTGCAGCCGGCGTCATGCTCGTTGCCAGAACATGAAAATCATACTATTTGCGAGGCTTTCAAATGGACGTAAAGCTGACGGTTGCGCTTGGATTGGCAATAATTTTTGCCTCCGTAGGAGATATTCTGCTTAGTGTGGGCATGAAGATGTCTGGCGGGATTATAGTAAGAAATTCACAAGATGTAATATCTGCAATACGGCAGGCGCTTGCTAATCCGTTTGTGCTTCTAGGGGTGCTCTCGATGGCTTTTCATTTCGCCTCGTATATTGCCGCATTAGCTTGGGTGGATGTCAGTGTGGCAAACCCAATGACTGCATTGAGTTATCTTATTGTCTCACTATACGCGCTGCTGGTTTTGAAAGAGACGGTGAGTTTGCAAAGAGCTGCTGGAATTCTGCTTGTGACAATCGGAGCAATTTTCGTAGGCCTCAGCTCATGATTTTCTTTTCCCATTTAATACCACGCCCCAGCGCACGGGTTCGCAGTAGATCTTCGTAAAATAGAAACTCCTGCGCCCAACCGGCATTTTCGCCGTATCTCTGCGTAAAAGCATCAACCACTTGTTTGTAGACTGCATCTGTTACGGTTTTTGCTTTAAGGTCAGGCAAAAAGTATTTATGAGCAAGCTGCCTTACATGCGTGTCTACAGGAACGGCCTCGTCTTTGTCCAACGAAAACAAGCAGACGCAATCTGCAATTTTCCTGCCGACGCCCATAATCTGCATGAGAGAGTCTCTGGCTTCGGGATAGCTGACGTTTCTCAGGGATAGCAGCCAGCCATCGCCCTGCTCTATGATATGCCGCGCAACTTGACGAATGGTTCGCCCTCTGAAACCCAAAGCGCGGGACAGCTCCGCGGGCAAACTAACTTCCTTTATCAAGTGGTTGAGTGTCGGAAAAGCGAAGTAGCAAAGATTATCCTTTTCGCAGACTAAATCACCGTAATGCTCCGCCAGGCCCTCGATTGCAGCCATGATGCGTGGTATGCTATTAGCCGCTGAACACACAAAGGAGATTAGCGCCTCGGTAGGGTCTTGCCGGAGTAAACGAAGGCCACGCAAGCGCATTGAGAGTTCTTTCATAAGCGGGTCTCGCTCAGACATCTTCTCATAGATGCCGTTAATATCCTCCGAGAGCCGCAAATAGTCATTCACCAAGCCTGGGCCGCCATCAGGATAGGTTCGCCAAAGGAGCGATCCATCATCTGTGGCTAACTCCACCAGCTTATCTCGCACAACTCCGCGCCACAGCCCATCATCACACTTCCTCCATCGAAACGCCTGCCCGCAGCCCAGAGTAATATCAAGGTCTAATGGTTGCCCTTGTAGATCAATTCGCTCCAATTCACCCTCCATAGCGCTCTAAGTCTGCATTCTTTTAAGCATATCAAATATCCTGCCTGAAATTCACTATTGACGAGAGCTATACTTTCTGATAATATTATTGTGTTGTTATGGCAGTTTGCCGTACCCAGCTTATCAATCGAGGTGGACTATATAATGGTAGGTTTTTGGAAATACCTGTTTATTACTTTGCAGGTTTTAAGTTCATTGATTCTAATAGGTGTTGTTATGTCTCAGGCTACCAAGAGCGAGGGCTTGCAAGGGACTATCGGCGGTAAATCTGAATCGGCATTCCAGGGAAAACCCGGTTTTGATGAGAGACTTGGCGAGATTACGAAGTGGGCTGCCATTGGCTTCATGGTCATGAGCGCTATCCTGGCTTACGCTGTTCATTAATAGTAACCGCTGGCACAACGCGCAAAAATATAGCCCGTGAATCGATCTGGTTCACGGGCAATTGCTTTAGTAAGAAACGCGCGCTTTAAGCGGCGTGTCTAAGTTTCACATTCGTATTCTCGATGTATGGACAATCTATGCACTGGGTTTTCCGACAATCCATGCACTCTGCTTGTTGCGGTTCTCTTGCGCTGCGCATAAGAAAACCATAGAGAGCAACACACCCGACTATCCAAGCTACCCCAAACGCTGTAATCCACATAATTCCACACACCTCTAAAGTTGATTATCGGCTACATATATACAAATCCTCAGATATTAATTGTTTCGAGAACCCCCCGCTTTATTTGTTTCGGGAAACCCTTTTCCCGAACCCCCCCGCCTATAGATAAACCCTTCAAATCTAGTTTCATCCATTCACTCCCTTCAGTGTCTCAGTGGTTCAGGGCCTAATGCTCAAACAAGCCAGTCAACCTCAAAGAAGGAGATTAGCTGGCTGGTGTCGTATACTAAGCTAGGCAGCTTAATCAACTAGTGATGAATAGGGCGAATTCGTATGGCAGACGGGGCAATCTCAGGCAAAAAAGTCTTCATAAGTTACTCCCACAAAGATAAGGCATGGATGGAACGCCTTTGCAAACATCTACGCGTCTTGGAGATGGAGGACATGCTCGATATCTGGGTCGATACGCGCATCAAAACGGGCGACGACTTGTCCCCTGAAATAGAACAAGCCCTGACCACTTGCAGGGTCGCCATTCTCCTTGTAACTGTGGATTTCCTAACCTCTGGATTCATTCGGTCAAAAGAAGTGCCAAAGCTTTTGCAGCGTCGTAGCGACGAAGGCGTCACTGTGTTTCCAGTGATCTGCAAACCGTGTACGTGGGAACCGATCACGTGGCTTTCGAGCATGAAACTCAGACCTAAGGATGCTAGTCCCCTCATGGGCATGTCCAAGTATAAACAGGAGAAAGAGCTCAAACAAATAGCGCTGGATGTCGCCGAAATAGTCAAAAACGGCGCAGGGCCCAGCGTTGGAACTAGCGCGCCACCAAGAATATTCCTATCAAAACTCCCATCCACCACCCCCAAACTTTTTGGCCGTGATGGTGAGCTGAAAATGCTGGATGAGGTTTGGGAAGACCCGCACAAACACATTATAATGCTCTCAGCCTGGGGTGGGGTTGGCAAGAGTTCACTCGTTGACCATTGGCTGAAAAAACTGCAACACGACAGCTATCGCGGCGCAGAGCGCGTATATGGGTGGAGCTTCTATAGCCAGGGGACAGGTGAAGACCGCCAGGCAGGCGCGGACGAGTTCTTCGCCCATGCTTTAGATTGGTTCGGCGACCCCGACCCCACAAAAGTCTCACCGTGGGAAAAAGGGGAGCGGCTTGCCGGTCTCATAATGAAACGCCACACCCTTCTTATACTCGATGGCCTAGAGCCTGTCCAATACCCAACTGGCCGCTTGCGTGACCAAGGAATGGAAGCCCTCCTGAACGGGCTAGCGCGTGCTGGCTCAGACTGGGGCCTGTGCATAATCAGCACCCGCCTACCTGTGCCTGATCTCCTGGAGTTCAACGTGCCTCTCGATAACCTTTCAGATGAAGCAGGCGCACAGCTTCTCAGGGAACGCGGGGTGGCTAAAGAATGCACAGATGAAGAACTCCGTGAGGCTTCTCGTGACTTCCAAGGCCACGCACTGGCTCTAACTCTTCTGGGCAGTTATATCGCTGCAGTTCACGACGGGGATATACGCAAGAGAGGCGAAATTCCTGATCTATTGCAGGTGCCCGATGAGAATGGCCGACAAGCCCGCCGAGTAATGAAATCTTACATCAAATTCCTTAAAGGCACACCAGAACTCGATATTCTCTATCTAATGGGCCTCTTCGACCGCCCTGCGGATAGTGGAGCAATGAAAGTTCTGCGGGCGAAACCAAAAATCAAAGGCCTGACGGATTCTCTATGCAGCCTCACACATGCCCAGTGGCAATTTGCGCTAAAGGGCCTGCGCGATTTGCGCCTCTTAGATCAGAAAGATGCATTGTATCAGCACGAAATAGATTGCCACCCGCTCATCCGTGAGCATTTTGGCGAGGCTCTAAAGAAAGAGAAACCTGCGGCATGGAAAGAAGCTAATAACCGTCTCTATGAATACTTCAAATCCCTCCCCAAGAAGGACTTGCCGGATACGCTGGATGAAATGGAGCCTCTATATCGCGCAGTTGCTCACGGCTGCCGCGCGGGGCGCTATCAGGAAGCGCTAGATGAAGTATATTGGGCGCGGATTTGCCGCGGAAACCAATACTACAGCACAAAGAAACTCGGCGCATTCGGCGCAGACCTGGCAGCTCTGTCCGGCTTCTTTGAAGAACTTTGGTCTCAGCCAGTCGCCGCGCTTTCTGACTCAGCCAAAGCGATAATTCTTAATCTGGCTGGCTTCCACCTTCGCGCGCTGGGCCGATTGCGCGAAGCGCTTGCGCCAATGCAGGCTGCGTTGGAAATGGGCATAAAGCAGAAGGACTGGAAAAACGACGCAAGAGGAGCTGGCAACCTGAGCGAACTCTCGCTGACCCTGGGAGATGTGAGCGAAGCAGTAGATTATGCCCGCCAAAGCGTCGCCTACGCCGACCGTAGCGGGGATGATTTTCAGCGAATGAGTGATCGCGCGGCCTTGGCAGACGCTCTGCATCAGGCAGGTAAGACCTCAGAGGCCCATGACCTTTTTGTTGAAGCAGAGACTATGCAAAAGAAACGCCAGCCTGAATATCAATTCCTCTATTCCGTGTGGGGCTTTTGGTTCTGTAACCTGCTGCTGAGCCAGGGTCATTTCCAGCAAGTGCAAAAACGCGCTGTATTGACGCTCCAATGGGGCACCAAAGAGGGATTGCTCTTGGACATCGCCCTGAATCATCTTTGTCTGGGCCGCGCCACCGTGCTACAACTTCAAAAAGAAGGCATTTACTCAGAGCTAAAGAAAGCAGCCGATGAAAGCATGAATCAGGCCGTGCAGCGTTTGAGGGAAGCGGGGCAGCAGGAATTCCTATTCTGCGGCCTGTTGGCGCGCGCAGAATTCCACCGCATAACAGCTGACTACGAAGAAGCTTGGCGCGACCTGAACGAAGCGAAAGAAATAGCGCAACGCGGCGAAATGAAGCTCCACCTCACAAATTACCACCTGGAAGCCGCCCGCCTCTGCCTGGCCCAAGGCAACAAAACAGACTCCCGCACACACCTTAACGCCGCAAAAAAGCTAATAGAGCAAACCGGCTACAACCGCCGCCTCCCCGAACTCGAAGACCTAAACAACCAACTAAACTGATCATATCTCACTCTTGGTCAAGATGACCTAACTGACAGTATAACTGTATATCATTCTGGTTCGGCAAGTCTGAGTGGAAGAATCAATAAAATCATCGGCGCTATCCAAAAAGACGCCGGCGATAACTACTGGATAGAGGTCGACTCCGGTCCGAATTGGCAAACAGGCGACTTTTCTGGAAGTGCGCAAAGTATAGCAAGCGGCAGCATTGCTTGGGCCAAAACGTTCCCTGATTCCGCCTTTCTGTCCGCGACAAATAGATTGTTCGGGCGGAATCTCTGATCCGCCCGTATTAGAACTTGGGTGGGTGAAAAGTCTTGAGCAACATAAACACACCTCGTTTGATACTCCTCGCGCTCGCGGGAGCTGTGGCGGGTTTGATAATATTCGCGATAGTTGACCCATCGATGGCTCGGGAAGAACTTACAGGACACGGCCCTTCAGGCATCGGCGAACTGTTCAGTTCTGGAGCCATTCTCGGGTTTGCTTTGGCTTCTGCCATCGGCGGCATGCTGGCGCTCGCGAACGAACTCGGAATGCATTTTAGACGGATGGCAATCCGAACAATCGGCGCTATCGCCATTGGGGCTTTGGCGGGCACGATAGCTGGGCTGGTTGCCGAGGCCGTGTTTCTTGTATTGGTCTTCGCTGGAGGTCTGGTCATTGGCCGCACAGTTGGTTGGGCGATTCTAGGCGCTGGCGCGGGAGTGGGTGTCGGCTATGTTCTCGGAGGCTGGCCGCGCGCCAAAATGTCCATGCTTGGCGGGTTGATCGGCGGCGGAGTCGGCGGCATGTTTTTTGATGTGGTTGCCTTGGTTTCCGGCGGCGGATCTGCCAGCCGTTTCATCGGATTTATCATTATGGGCGCGGCGACCGGCGCGGCTGTGGCGATGGCTGAGGAGGTTGCCAAGCAGAGCTGGGTAACTGTTCTGACGGGGGCCAGGGAGGGCAAGAGCTATATCCTGACCAAATCCACGACCAGCCTTGGCCGCGATGAACTTGCCGACATTCCTCTTTTTGGCGATCCAAGCATAGCCAAACAACACGCGCTTCTGAAAATAGATCGCCATCTGGTAATTCTGCAGCCTGTGGGCGGGCCTGTAATGGTAAATGGATCACAATCTACCACGGGGGCTGAGCTCAAGGATGGAGATATAATCGGAATCGGGCGAATGGCGCTGCGCATAAACCAGAAAGCCGGATACTACGCCTCGGCGACATACAAGAAGCCGTTCGATGCGCTCGCACACTCACATCCACAGTTCCCAACATCGCAGACATTTAGCGCTCCTGGTGTGGCGCAGCCGATTGCGGTATGCACCGGGACAATCATTCTGGCGGTGGTCGCGGGGCCTTATGCCAATCAATCTTACCAATCGGGGCCGGGGATTCTGCGCATCGGGCGCGATGCGGGCTGCACCATTGGCCTGCCGCAGGACGTTAAGCTCAGCCGCACCCACGCGGATATCCAATGGGACGGCGCAAACTGGTCGGTTCGCGATCTGAATAGCTCCAATGGTCTATGGGTAAATGGTGTGCGCGTTGCGTATCGTCTGCTGTCCATTGGTGATCAGATAGGGGTAGGGCAGAGCGTTTTTCGTGTGGATTCCTTATAACGCTGCAAATGAGATATTTCGGGATTTCGGTTAGATCGAGCTTGCAGGATATGCTAAGACCAAAATCCCGAAACATCAAATTGTTAGTTACATGTGCTTGCACATGGCGATAAGATATCGGTTGGAACGTCTGTATTACGTGTGGATGGAGTGTAACATATCCATGAGCGTCCTGAAGCTGGCATAAATCAGCTTCTATTACAGGAGGATCACATGAAGAACCTTTTGATGAGTAGTATTATTGCAATAATCCTTGGTGGAGTCTTATTAGGCGGCTTGGCGCCTTGCGCTGCAAGCGCGAATCTGGTGCAGACGGTGCAAGCCTGTGAGGAATGGTATCCGCTTGGCGAGCAAGTGCCCTTTGTTTACACGCTGAAGAACACCGGCGCTCAGTCCATTGCTTACGATTTTCGCTCGGGCAAGCAATACGATATTTGGGTTACATTCGGCGGCAAAGAGGTCTATAGAGCCAGCAGTGGTATGATGTATATTCAATCATTTACCAATCTGACTATTGGCTCTGGCCAGACCAAGGAATTTCGAGTGACCTGGAACCAAAAAGACACTCAAGGCAACGCTGTTGGCACGGGATGGTATACGGTGCATGCACAGCTCGAATCTATGCGTGAGAAGCCTTATGAAGTTAGCTCGAGGATATGGATCGGCGAATTGACGCCGGTTGTTGTTGGGCCTTTGACGCTTCAGGTGGGCGAAGCTATGAAACGCTCATTCGAATTGGCAGGAAAAACGGTGACCATGTCCGGTAATTTGAAAGAAGAGAGGATGCAGGCTCAGGGAAGCCGATCGATAGGCACAGCTATGCCTTCGCAATTGAAAATGATCTTGTCCGATTCCACAGGCAGCATAGATGTCTCAGGAATCGACCCGAAGCAGATTGGCAGCGACGAAAAAGTTACTTTGAGCGGCAAACTCTGCAAGTCATCTACCGGGCAGGTTTATCTTTCGGTAGAAACCCAGACGGCTCCACGCGTGGAAAGCCTGATTATCGAGAAGAGCTTGCGTGGTTCTGTTCTTGGCGGGCGTCGAAAGCCTCAATAGCGGCTTGGATTTAAATTTAATCGTGATTTTAATATCTTGGATGGTCTTTGGCCGCCCAAGATATTTTTTTATTCTTTGACTCTTGCAGAAAATAGCCCTCGAACTCGCAAACTTGCCTGCGAAAACTTGACCATTCCCTCGTGTAATGTTACCATATGCATGTAGTGAAGTTTTTCACAAATGTCTGTTGAGCGCCGAATGGAGATATACGTTGATATCTGACGAGAAAACCCAAGAATGTATGGGAGTGATTGTTAGCGGTTGTCCTGTTAGCCCTGAGTTCAAACGGGAGATTCAGGAATTGTGCGGCGAGAATGTTATGAGCTGCTACCAGTGCGGCGAATGCACCGCGGGATGCCCGGCGGCGTTTGCCATGGATATCACCCCGAACCAGATTATGCGGATGGCGCAGCTTGGCCTTAAAGACGAGGTGCTGGAGTCTAAATCGATCTGGCTTTGTGCCGGTTGCGAGACTTGCGCCACAAGATGCCCGCGCGGCGTCGCTCTTTCCAAGGTGATGGATGCCAGCCGCCAGATAGCCGTCAAATCCGGCAAAACCTGCGCTGAGCCGAATGTGGTCAAGTTCCATGAAGAGTTCCTGCGCCAGGTGCAGATGTTCGGGCGGGTGCATGAGATAACTCTCATCGCCCTCTACAAAATGCGCAGCCGAAAATTTGTTGACGACGTCCTTGCAGGCGGGCAAATGTTCCTCAAGGGCAAACTCGGCCTGATTCCGAGCATTATCAAAGGCCGCAGAGAAGTTAAGGGGCTGTTTAGGAAATAGTGGAGAGTGGAAAGTGGAAAGCGGAAAGCAGAGAGCCCGGAAGGGATATGTCTTGTTCGGGCAGATTTGCAATCTTGCCCGCAGTGAGGTAAGGGAATATGAAATGTTTAGTATTGGTGATGGTTACTATGGCAGCGGTGTTTGTTTTTGCGGGATGTAAAGGACAATTGACTGTTAAGGACCCGCGTCAGGAGCTCAGCGTCAACCCCGTAACGTTCAATAACGGAAGCGCTGATGTTGAGATAATATACACGGTCTCTAACCCCGACAAGAACCCGGTGACGGTCAGGTTTAATTCTTCGAAGCAGTGGGATGCCTGGGTAATGCTCGATGGCAAAGAGGTTTTCAGGGAGAGCAGCGGCAAAATGTATACGCAGGCTCTGACCCAGTTGACTCTGCAGCCCGGCGAGAAAAAAGAGTTTAAGACAATCTGGAAGCTGAGCTTAGAACCCGGCGCTTACGAGGCAGGTACTAAATACGAGGTGCGCGCCGGTCTGGTAACTAAAGACCTTGATCCGCTTACCGTGATTGTTGTTCCGGTACCGTGAGGAGTGGAGAGTGGAAAGCGGAAAGCAGAGAGCCCGGAAGGGACAGGCCATCGGACTATCTGGCCATCGGACTATCTGACCATCAAACCATCCGACACTTTTTGACTTTGAATCGACTAAGGACTGTCGACTGTCGACTGACGACTGAGGACTAATAAACAAATGAAATACGCATATTTTCCCGGCTGCAGCTTAGAATCGACCGCTAAGGAGTTTCAGGAATCGACTCAATTGGTTGGCGATGCCATCGGCGTTGAGCTGGTTCATATTGATGACTGGAACTGCTGCGGGGCTACCTCTGCGCATAATCTCGATCACAGGCTGAGCGTGGCGCTGCCGGCAAGAAATCTCGGAATCGCCGAGGGGATGGGGATGGATGTTGTCGCCCCGTGCGCGGCGTGCTACAACCGCATGCGCTCCGCCGAGGTCGAGCTTAAAGCAAACGTCAAGCTGCGTGATGATATCAATGCGGACCTCGAAAAGCCGTTTACCGGCGCAATATCCGTGAAATCCAGCCTTGAGGTCTTCACGACCTCCGAGGCGCTCGCAAAAGTATCTGATGGTATCCGCAAGAAGCTCACCGGTCTCAAGCCCGCGTGTTATTATGGCTGCCTGCTCGTGCGCCCGCCGAAAGTGCTCGGTTTTGATGACCCTGAAAATCCCCAAAGCCTCGATAAGGCGATGGAAACCATCGGCGCGGAGCCTGTTGAATGGTATTTCAAGAACGAGTGCTGCGGCGCGAGCTTCGGCCTTTCCAAGAGCGAGATTGTGGTTAAGCTGGTTGGCGACATCATTTCAAACGCGAAAAAGCACGGCGCAAACTGCATCGTGACCGCGTGTCCGCTGTGCATGACCAACCTCGAAATGCGCCAGGCCGCCGCAGGCAAGCTCCGAGGCGAAGACCTGACCATGCCTGTTTTCTACTTCACCGAGCTTATGGGCCTCGCAATGGAGGTTCGCGGCATTAAGAAGTGCTTCGCAAGCCATTTGGTGGATGTGAACTCGGCGCTGGATGCGATAACGGCCGATGGCGCGATGGTTGGATAGTCGGATGGTCTGATAGTTTGATGGTCGGATCGAGCCATTGAAGTAGGTGATGATATGCACAGAGTTGCGTCGGTTGAACCAATTGAGAATTGCCGTCTGAGGATTTCGTTTACTGACGGGCTGGTCGGCGAAGTGGATTTGTCTGAGATGGTGGGCAAGGGCGTTTTTGAAGTCCTCGCCAATCCTGATGAGTTCGCTAAAGTTTATGTTGATGAGGAAACCCATACGGTGGCATGGCCCGGAGGAATCGATTTGTGTCCTGATTCGTTGTATCAGGATGTGCTGAGTCAGCAGAAGGCTGCTTAGATGACACGGCATACTCTAGATCAGGTTTCATAATGCTCCGATGAGGAGGACAGGCCGTGAATAAAGCCAGATATGCAGTGGTAACGATTTGCAGCATCGCAGCGATGTTTTACATGTGGTATTCAGTAATAGCGCATTCCGGCCTGGCGTTATGTATGCCCTTGACTGCGTTTTTCTGCGGCGCGTTCGTAAGTTGGTGGCGGCTGAAAGCAGCATTATTGTTCGCCGCATTTCCTGTTGTAGCTTTCATTTATGCGATGGCGCTCTGGCCTGACTTGAGGTCATATTTTCTTGCAGGGCTAGCGTTGATATTGGTGGTTTTGATGCTCTCGTGGGGTCTTGGCCGCGGCGTCAGATTACTCTGGACAGCTGGTCAATTGCCGCGCGATTAATGCAGATTTAGATAATGTGTATGTTAGAATTGCTGATAGCTGAAAGCTGACCGCTGAAAGCTTAGAAAACTGGGGCTGATAGTCCCCCGACTGACGACTGTCGACTGTAAACTAAGGACTTTGAAATTATGCGAATTGGCGTTTTTGTTTGCTGGTGTGGATCGAATATTGCGAAAACTGTGGATGTGGCGGCGGTCGCTGAGGCGGCTAGGGATATGCCGGGCGTCGTGTATTCCACGGATTACAAGTATATGTGCTCCGAGCCGGGCCAGAACATGGTAAAGGATGCTATCAAAGAGCATCGGCTGGACAGGGTGGTGATTGCGTCGTGTTCACCGAGGCTCCATGAGCCCACTTTCCAGCGTTGCATTGCAGATGGCGGCCTGAATGCGTATATGGTGGAAATGGCGAACCTCCGCGAGCATTGCTCCTGGGTTCACGAAAAGACCCCCGAGACCACGGAGAAGGCTATTCACCTGGTTCGCATGGCTGTTGCTAAGGTCACAAAGAACGACCCTCTTCAGCGCAATGAAATCCCGCTCGGTCGCAGGGCTTTGGTTATCGGCGGAGGTATCGCAGGCATACAGGCCGCGCTCGATATCGCCGACGCAGGATACCCCGTGGTGCTCGTTGAGCGCACGCCGTCCATAGGCGGTCACATGGCCCAATACGACAAAACATTCCCCACGCTCGACTGCGCCGCGTGTATTCTCACGCCTAAGATGGTCGACTGCGCCAGTCACCCTCTAATCGACATCTGGAGCTATTCAGAGGTTGAAGAGGTCAAGGGCTTCGTGGGCAACTTCGAGGTGAAAATTCGCAAGCGCGCGAAGAGCATTATTGATGAAAAATGCACCGGCTGCGGCGAATGCCTTGAGAAGTGCCCGGTGAAGGGGATTCCGAGCGAATTTGATGAAAATATGGGTACTAGGCGCGCCATCTATCGCCCATTCCCGCAGGCTGTCCCGAACAAGCCCGTCATTGACCGATTAAACTGCAGAAAGTTTTTAGAAGATAAATGCGGCGTCTGCGCGAAAATTTGCCCGACCGGCGCTATTGATTATGCTCAAGAGGACGAGGTTCTGACCGAGAAATTTGGAGGAATAGTAGTCGCCACGGGCTTTGGCCTCTGGAACCATTCCGTGATGGGCGAATATGGCTATGGCAAGTATCCTGATGTTATCTCAGCTATTCAGTTTGAACGCATCATGAACGCCTCCGGCCCCACCGACGGCCATATCGTGCGCCCGTCTGATGGCAAAACGCCCAAGGCGATTGCGTTTCTGAGCTGCGTCGGAAGCCGCGATCAGGAGCACGGCCATGCATATTGTTCCAAGGTCTGCTGTATGTATAACGCCAAGCAGGCGCTGCTGGTCAGGGACAAGCTGCATGATGTTGAAACTTACGTTTTTTACATGGATATCCGCGCAAACGGCAAGGGCTACGAAGAGTTCGTTCAGAGGACTATTGAGGACTTTGGCGCGAATTACATACGCGGGCGCGTATCCAAGATTTATCCCGACAACGGCCAGATGGTCATTAAGGGCGCCGATACGCTCCTTGGCAAGGCAGTTGAAGTGCGCGTTGACCTGGTAGTGCTCGCAACAGCTATGCAGCCGCAGAACGATGCTAAGGATCTCGCCCGCATGCTGGGTATATCGACCGACCAATACAACTGGTTCTCAGAGGCTCACCCGAAGCTCAAACCGGTGGAAGTGCTAACAGATGGCATCTACCTTGCGGGCGCGTGCCAGTATCCCAAGGATATCCCGGATACGGTTGCGCAGGCATCAGCCGCCGCGAGCAAGGTTATTGGCCTCTTCAGCAAGAAAGCGATTCTATCTGAGCCGATGATCGCGAACATCAACGAGGACACCTGCGCGGGCTGCGGCCTGTGTGTGAATGTCTGCCCGTATGGCGCGATAGAGCTTATCGAGGTTATGGACAAGGAAAAGTCCACCCGCGAGAACAAAGTTATGAAGAGCGTCGCGAACGTAAACGAGGGCGTCTGCAAAGGATGCGGCACCTGCGCCGCCGCCTGCCGAAGCCTGTCGGCAAACCTGCGAGGCTTCGAAGGGAAACAGATATTGGCCGAAATAGATGCTCTGGCGGATATGGTGAAGGGAAGGAAATAGCGGAAAGCTGAAAGTGGAAAGCGGAAAGCCCGGAAGGGAAAGCATATCTGCCCCCTCTCCTGGGGGAGGTGCATCCTGAGCCTGTCGAAGGAGGGCTGGGGTGAGGGCGCAGCCTAACGGCAACGCACAAACCCAGTTACTTCGGTATCCTGATGCCGAAGTCGGCTCCGTAGGAGCCGCGATTGCTTCGAGGGTCTTTCGGGATTTGAATGGAGCCGCAGGCGGAATGGAAATCCCGAAACCTGCGGTTAGGCACGTATTCAGCCGTTCCTGCGGCAGACTGAGGAGGCTATAGCATGTGGGCGATTGTGATCGTTTTTGTCTTACTATTCTTGTTCGGCGGCTCTATGGCTTACAGCATATGGAGCTGGGCCAAGGCTGAAGAAGAGCGTGAAAAGCTGGATAAATTGGCCGAAACCCATCCAGAGGCGCAAGTTGTGTTGCAGAGGTATAAGAGTCACTTCTTGTGGACTATCGGCGTTGGTTGTTTTGGCAAGCTCGTCATGTTGTCGTGTATTGTTGTAATTCTGGCCTCCGGCCACTGCCCGCTGGCTTTATTTCTCAGCGGCCTTGCTATTGTAGTTGCCAGCAGGATAGGTATGCGGTTGGTAATGAAGAGCCGCTATCAGTTCTTGAGACAGGTGGGTGTGAATGAATGAAGTTACCGGTATTTCGGGATTTGAATGGAGCCGCAGGCGGAATGGAAATCCCGAAACTTAGGTTAAGTCTAAACTCATTGGCTCCGAATAGAGGAGATTGACTCTATGTTTGTCGTGCTTGTAATCGTAATCGTAATCGCCTGCTTATGGTTCGCGCTCAAGGTTGCCATGTGGGTGCAGAACTGGCTCGATAAGGACAAGAAGCGATCGCAAAAGGCTAATAGTAGTCTTGGCTGGCTGGGCCATATTCATTGGATAATAGGTTCGTTTGGTGGAGCAATTGCTGGCCTGAAGTATATTTATCAAGCGTGGCAGACAGCGCCTTATGGCAGCCTGGCTAAGTTTGGCTGGGGAGCGCTGCTTGCAATAATAATTGCTGTGGGGTTATTGGTGATCATTAGGCTTATTGATCAGAGAGTTAACGGACAAGAAGCGCCAGTCTATACTCAGAACGATGACTTGGCGGCGCAAATTGCAATTCGGCAGATGGGAGAAAAAATTGACCCGATTAATCGCTAAGATTCTAATATCATGTTCGTTACTTGCTGCGGCTGCATCTTGCCAGGCTGCTATGGACCCAATTCCTTGCTCTGTTGGTAACCATTGGGAGATGGAATGTGTGAAGATGATGAAAGGCAAGGTCGAGTATAAGGGGCAGAAAATGGTTGGTATGTTCGATACCAGCTCGGGAACTGTCGTTTACGAAGTTTTTTCCGTAGACAACAGCACCGCCGCGCCCGTATATAGTTATAGGGAGACCACCCGCACCCGGTCTTCGGTCAAGGGTCGGGAAAGCACTGAGAAATCGGAAATGCGGATTACAAACGATAATAAGGCGCTCAAGATTCTCTCGACCGAAACTTCCTATACAGGCGCAGATAAGTCGGATAAGCAGTCTTATGATCCGCCGCTTCTCTATTTTGCGAAAGATGCCGCGCCAGGCAAGAGCTGGGATGTGGGCACTATTCGCGGGGAAGATTCAAAAGAGCCTTTATCCGCTAAGGTTATTGGCCGCGAGAGCGTTACGGTCCCAGCGGGCACATTTAAGGATTGTTTGAAAGTAATATATATTACTGATACCGCGTCAGGCAATATCAATATGATGGGCCAAAACTTTACCGTCACAGGCGGTAAGACCCGCGGGGTCTATTGGATTGCCGATGGAATCGGCGTGGTCAAAGAACTCGAGGTTTCCACCTCCACAGCGCAGGCTCCCGGCCCAGCCGGCGGGTTTGTTACGATGGAGGGATCGACCTGCACCATTGCCGAACTTAAACCTGGATACATAGTAAAGTAAACAGTCATAAGTCTTAGGTCATAAGTCATAAGTAGGACTCTGCGTTGCGCAATCATAACTTACAACTTACAACTTATAACTTATAACTTATAACTTATAACTTATAACTTACAAACGAGAGTGATTATGTCTGAAGAAACAAAAACCATAGAATCGGAAATTGAAGAGATTAAGCAGCCCAAAGAATGGCAGCCGGCTATTCTTGGAATACTTTGCAACTGGTGCAGCTACGCCGGGGCGGACCTTGCCGGCAGCGCCAGGCTGCATTATCCTGAATCGATACGCATCGTGCGCGTGCCCTGTTCCGGGCGTGTGGACCCGATGTTTGTGCTTAAAGGGTTCCAAAAGGGCTTTGACGCCGTGATGGTGCTCGGGTGCCACCCGGGAGACTGCCATTATGCCAAGGGCAACTATTACGCCCGCCGCCGAATCGCAATGCTCCAGGACCTCCTCGAGACCCTGGGGGTCCCCAGGGAGAGGTTCCACTTTGAGTGGGTATCGGCATCCGAGGGCAACAGATTCGCGGAACTCATGACTGAGATGACCGAAAGAATTAAGAAAATTGGGCCGTTTGACGGCGTGACTCCGTAGTTAACAGTTGTCAGTTGACGGTTGTCAGTTATCGAACCCAACCGCCAACCGCCAACCATAAACCGTTAACCAAAAGGTATATTATGTCTGATATAGAAACTAAAATTCGTGAAGAAGCAAAAAGAGCGCTGGAATCGGGCGATGTGAGCCTGGTGATTGGGTGGGGCGCGGGAAGCGTGCCGTTCAAGACCACGCCAATATTCATCGATAAGCCCGAGGATGCCGAAAAGCTCGTTTGGAACCCGGCTTGTGTGAACAACCTGGCTGTTTATCTGCCCAAAATGGCATCGGACAAGAAAATTGGGATAGTTGCGAAACCGTGTGATATCCGCAGCATCATAGCGCTCATCCAGGAAAAGCAGGTCAAACGCGAGAACCTGCATATAATTGGGCTTGGCTGCGGTGGGGTGGTGGATGCAGGCGATCTCGACAACGCCGATTTCCATTTGCAGGACGTGACTGGCCTCGAATGGGTTGCTGACGGTTTGAATGTCATCACCACTTCGGGCGATCATGTGATTGAGTGCGGCGCTTGCCTGCGTGACATGTGCATTATATGCGAAAAGCGCGAACCTGCCATATTTGACGCCAAGTTTGGCGAGGCAGTGGAACCGCAAGAGGGCGAAGTTTGCGCTTTGCCTGAGCTGCCGGATGACCGCCGCAAGTTTTGGAGCGAGCAGTTTTCTAAGTGTATTCGCTGCTACGCGTGCCGTCAGATATGCCCGAACTGCTACTGCGAGTCTTGCTTTGCTGATCGAATAGAGCCAAAATGGACAGCAAAAAAGGCGACCCCAGAGGAATCTTGGATGTTCCATGCTACCCGCGCGATGCACTTGGCAGGCCGCTGCATCGGCTGCGGCGAGTGCGAACGGGTATGCCCTGTGAATATCCCAATTATGCAGCTTGAGATCGAAATGGCAAAGATAGCAAAGGAGCGTTACGGCTACGAACCCGGCGACCCAGACGAAGAAGCCCCGCTTCTCGGCCAGTTCAAAGACGCCGACCACGACCCCGGACATCATGGGGGATAGGTGATATAGGTGTTAGATGTTGGGTGTTAGGTGATGGGGTAAGATTTCCCAACACCCAACACCTAACACCCAACACCAAAAAGGACAGATTATGAGCAAAGTTATTTCACAAGATAAGATATCGGATTTCCTCAATAGTTTAATGGCAAAATACACCGTTGTTGCGCCGATGCCGCGTCATGATGCGCCTGCGGAGTTTAGAGAACTCAAATCCGGCGACCAGCCGATTATTGACGGTTCCAGCCCGATGATGCCGCCCAAGGACTTCTTCCTGCCGCGCTACGAGGTGCTGGTGAATGTTCAGATGGGCAAAGATGGGGTCAAGCTCGATTCACCAATTCCTGAAGCCAAACCGCGCGTGTTGCTTGGCGCCTGGCTGCCTGATTTGCAGGGAATTCAGGTCCTTGACCGAGTGTTTTTGGACAAGAAGTTCACCGACCCATATTACGCTGCGCGCAGGGAAAACACTATTCTGGTCGCAGTGATGCCTGCAAAGCTGCGCTGGAGCTGGTTCTGCAGCGCGACTGATGACGTTGAGGGCTGGAAAAATAGCGTTGACGCGATCATGTATGATCTTGGCGATAAGTTCTACATTGAACCCACCAGCGACAAGGGCAATGTGATCACCGAGGGTTCATTTCTCACCGACGCGTCCGATGCTGACTCCGCTGCCAAAGACGCAATTTGGGATAATTTCAAGACCGCGACCAAGCTTCCGATGTCTGACGAAAGGCTTTACGAAAAACTGGCCTGGGAGAACCCTATTTGGGGTGAGATAGCCGAGAAATGTATCGCATGCGGAATTTGCAGCTATTCGTGCCCAAGCTGCTCCTGTTTCGACATTCAGGACGAAACCTGCGGGTCTTGCGTGGAGCGTTACAGGTGCCGCGACACATGCCAGTTCGAAGAGTTTACTCTTATGGGTCACGGCTACAACCCGCGCGACAATCAGCTACCGCGCGTTCGCCAACGGTTGCTGCATAAGTTCAAATATCAGCATGAGCAATTCGGGGTGGTCGGCTGCACCGGCTGCGGACGCTGCGTCGAGCTTTGCCCGGTGAACGTGGACATCCGCGACGTTCTAATGCGCACTTGTTCGGTAGAAAACCAGGAGACTCCGGCGGAGAGCTAATGCTATGAGCGAGACTCTAAAAGCCATATTATCCGAACTGAAGACTCGATTTCAGGAGCTTTATGGCGACAGGCTTGTTGAGATGATCCTATACGGCTCTCAAGCGCGCGGTGACGCTGAAGTCGGTTCGGATATCGATGTGCTGGTTGTCTTGCGTGGTGAAGTTAATCCAGTCACCGAAATTGAGAGAACAAGCGCATTGGTCAGTGAACTTAGTCTGCGGAATGATACCTTGATTAGTTGTGTCTTTATGGATGAGGATTATTTCGTGAAGCGAAATCCTCCGTTGCTGATAAATGTCCGTAGAGAAGGGATCAGCATATGACCGAAGACCAACTTGATTTGTTGCTGCAGGCCAGGGATAGCATTTCTGCTGCGAGGGTTCTGTTATCGGAGAATTATCCGGACTATGCTGCGTCGCGGGCTTACTATGCGATGTTTTACATAGCAGAGGCGTTTCTGTTGGGTGAAGGCTTGGCGTTTTCGAAGCATTCGGCAGTAATTTCTGCATTCGGTAAAGAATTCGCAATGACTGGTAGAGTTCCATCTGAGTTTCATGGTTTTCTAATAGAGGCTCAGGAACTTAGGCATTCGGCAGACTATGGCCCGCGAAACTTCGTCGAGCCAACCAGTGCTGAAGAACAAATCAATCGCGCAGAAAGATTTCTGGACGTGGCGCAGGAGATTATTGGGCCGATTCTATCTGATTAGAGGAGATGGCGTATGACTAGAAAATTTATGGTTCGTCTTGAATACGATAATGAGTACAAGGGTTACGTCGCAAACGTGCCATCCTTGCCCGGGTGTATGAGCCAGGGTAGGACTGAGCACGAGGCCCTCGCGAATGTTGAGGACGCGATTAGCTTGTTTTTACAGTCCCTCAAAGAAACTGGGCAAGCTATTCCCGAGGGCGATGTCGAGATGTACACTGTTGAGGTAGCTGCATAGTGAGCCGACTTGGCAATATTTCCGGCAAAGAAGCGGTTCGCATATTCGGGAAGATTGGATATTTTATCGAGCGGCAATCTGCAAGCCATATTATTTTGCAATCTCCGGGTAAGCCCGTGCTGGTGATTCCTGATCACAAGGAACTCGCTCCAAATCTGCTGCGGTCGCAGATCAAGCTGGCTAATCTGACAGAGGACGAATTTTTAGAGCTAAAGCGCAAGTAGCGATTGATGATTTCGTTTCGGGAACAAGTTTCCCGAAATACCAAACAAGTGGTCTGAGACACTAAAAAAGAGGGGCAGATATGCTTGATATCATGGATGCAGTAAGAAATGGTGACTTGAACAAAGTAAATGTTTTACTATGTGAAGAGCCTGAATCAGTTGGTGTTTCAGATATTACCGGAGCTACACCTCTACATCTTGCTGCTGCTACAGGCAATACGGAGATGGCTGATCTTCTTATCCAAGGCGGGGCACAAGTGAATGCATTGGATAATTTGAGTTATTCGCCGTTGCATTATGCCGCGAAAGAAGGCCAGAAAGACGTTTGTTGTCTACTTATCGAGCGTGGCGGGGATTTGGCGACAAGAACAATTCATGGGCAGACGCCGCTGGATTTAGCAAACGCAACAGGCCATGAAAAGTTAGCATATTTAATATCGATAAACGAGGGGATGCAGGCCTCTATACTCCAATCTCCTAAGCAGGCGAATTATAGGAGCACCGCAATTGGGTTTGTTATAGCTTTTTCTCTGTGGTGTCCTACCTCAATATGGGGGAAGCTGGGTACATTTGTGGGACTCATGTTTATCTTAGGTGCAGTGGCGTCGTCTCCAAAATTGCGGGGCAGATTGTAAATCTCTTTGCTTACCCTGTCATTATGAGTTCGTGGTTATCATTACTATTTTGAGTTGGTGAAAATATAATGCCTGAAACAATACAAACTGAAAGAGAGCACGTTCGTTCGTGCAACCCCTACGAGCCTAAGCTGGCTGTGGTGGAGAAAATTATTGAAGAGAGCTGGGATACTAAGACCTTTCGGGCTGTGTTCCAGGACGAGGCCCTGCGCGACAGCTTCACTTATGAGCCGGGGCAGTTCCAGCAGGTTTCGGTGTTTGGGGTGGGGGAATCGACTTTTTGTCTTACTTCCAGCCCGACCCGCAAAGGCTATATCGAGTTCGCGGTGAAGAAGTTCGGCTCGGTTACTACTGCCTTGCATGAGCTCGACGAAGGCGCGATTGTCGGCGTGCGCGCTCCCCTTGGAAACTGGTTCCCTTACAAAGATTGGAAAGGCAAGAACCTGCTGTTTATCGGCGGCGGAATTGGAATGGCTCCCATGCGGGCGCTGTTGAACTTCTGCCTGGATAAAAAAGAAGATTACGGCCAGATCACCACGATCTATGGCGCTCGAACCCCTGGCGACCTCTGCTTCAAGTATGAGTTCGAAGAATGGAACACCAAGGGCAAGCTTTATCTGACGGTCGATCAGGGCGATGACGATTGGAAAGACCATGTCGGGCATGTGCCGGGTTATCTCAAAGAACTTGCGCCCAGCCCCGATAATACTATCGCTATCACCTGCGGACCACCGATTATGATCAAGTTCGCGCTTGTGGAGCTTGCGAATCTTGGTTTTACTAGCGAGCAGATTTACACCACTCTTGAAATGCGAATGAAGTGCGGAATCGGCAAGTGCGGCCGTTGCAACATTGGCAGCAAGTTTGTATGCCTTGATGGCCCCGTTTTCTCCTATGCCGAAATCAAGGAACTTCCGCCGGAATTCTAGAAAACAGCTGAAAGCTGAAAGTGGAAAGCGGAAAGTGGAAAGTGGAAAGCGGAAAGTGGAAAGCGGAAAGCGGAAAGTGGAAAGTGGAAAGCGGAAAGTGGAAAGTGGAAAGCGGAGAGCTCCGGAAGGGATGCTTTCGCTTTCAACATGAGCTGGCAAATTCGCCATCATGAATCTTCCACTTCGCCATCCTGAGGCTCTCGAAGGATGAGCAGCATGCTAACCCTTCAAATCTAGCCTTCTAATCTGTAGCGCTAATTTGTCAGAGAGTAATAAGTAAGGTGACGGACTTTACAATCCGCCACCTTTTTAGATTCTTTCACTAGATAGCTCTGTTATGTCGACTTTGTTTCTCCTGATATCGGAAGATTGACCGATTGATAGTCTTTGATGAACTCGTCGACCAGTGAGGTTATCTTTTCTCGAAGCTTGGTGAGGCTATCTTTGTCGACTATAGCCACCACGCCGTTAGTCCAGGTGGTCGCGGGGACCATTACCTTGGGGTCCCTAGCCAAGCTTGTGATTTGTATGAGCTGCGCATCCACGCTGCATGCATAAGCGCCCGTCTTGCTTTTGACAGAACTCAACGCGATCAAAAAGATAGCATCGTTATCTTTAAGGTCTTTGGCATCGGAAAGCAGCTTGATCCCTGCTTTTTCGAATTGCTTATTGACCCCTGCCTTGATCATATCTTTGGAGAGTCCGTCCGCTGCCATTTCATCGCTTGGCGCCTGCACTATCAAATACACGCCTCCAAGACCGCGGAGCGAGTTGAGTTCGATATTTGCGCGCGCGGCCCAGGCGGCGCCTGTAACTGCGCAAAGTGTTATTATCATTATGGCGATAAGTGTCGCCCTGCTGGGTTGCATATCTTTCACCTCCAGAGAACGCTGCCGGTGCGATTTGCGTTCTCACCTATTTGGAGATTACCCAGTAGCGGCGTTGTGAATTCTAAATTATTTCTCATTTTTTGCATCGGGGCTTGCTTTAGCTTCGAAATGGGAAGAAAATATACTGTAAGCCAGCAAGGATAATAAATACGTTCAGAGAGCTGGTTTGGTGTAATGGTTTATATAAGAAAATATGATAATCTTATACAGCGAGTTCAGAAATTGGCTGGCCACTCATCGCTTGAGCTTCAATTCATAGGTGAGTTTACGGCTGGTGATAGAGCTTGCCCAATACTGAAAATGCACTTAGGCGAGCCTGGACTGGGCAAAGTCAGAGTCTTGATTGCCTCGGGAATACACGGCGACGAGCCCGCTGGAGTCGAAGCGGTGTTAAAGTTTATTGAGCAAAACTTAGACAATGATATACTCTTGAACAGGTTTGTCTTCACCATATTCCCCTGCAATAATCCCACCGGCTGGGAACGCAATACCCGCGAGAATTGGCGTGGGATCGATCTGAACCGCGAGTTTGCCGCTCGTAAACCAGAGCCTGAAGCCGAAATAGTAATGCAGTCGCTGCAAGGTGAGTGCTTCGATCTGGTTTTTGAGATGCATGAGGATACAGACGCACGCGGATTTTATCTCTACGAGATCGCCGAAGATGAGTCTTATCACATCGGTGAAGTGATCATTGATGCAGTCGCTGCGATGGGTTACCCAGTGAATCCTGGCGAGTGCATAGAGGGTCTTCCGGCGAAAGAAGGGCTGATACGGCGAAAGTCTTTCAAGTTCCGAAAGACGCGGGTACCGCAGGCGATTTACATATATCGCACCTGCGGCGGCCACGTATTGACACTCGAACCTCCGGCATCGGTTCTGCCATTGGAAGACAGGGTCAAAATCTTACTTACTGGCCTTGAGCTTGCCCTTGAGGCTGCCATTTGACCAGCGTCGCCATTAATATAGCAGAAAGAAGCGCGATAGCCGATCCCAGGTAGAACGGAGCGCCTGGGGCAACGTAGTCCCATAGCAGTCCCGCTATGATACTCGCGGGCAGTAATGCCAAGCCTGTGAGAGTGAAATACGCCCCCACTGCCGTTCCCCGCATATGCGCAGGCGCCAGGTCGATGGCAAAAGCCCTCAGCATCCCGTCCGTGAGGCCATAATAGATGCCATATATAACAAACCACGTCCAGACCTGCGATGAAGTTGTTATTCGGGCCATAGCAAAATAGACCACCGAAAATACCAGCCAGCCGGCGATTATTATCGGCTTTCGACCGATCTTATCACTGAGAATGCCGCTTCTGGCGGCAACAAAGGCCGAAAGTATATTGAAGACTGCGTAGACCCACAGGAACTGTATAAACCCCATTCCTATGCCGCCCTTTGTTGCTTGCTCAGTTGCCCGTAAAACTAGAAACGCGTCGCTGGAGTTTCCGATAGAGAAGAACGTTACGATTGCCAAAAATATCTTGAAACGGCGGTCTAGAGCTGAGAAGTGAAGATCGGGCGCTTTGGCTGCGCCGTGCTCGTGCCTTTTCTCAGAAACGAAAAACACAAGCGCCAGCCAACCCAATAAAGCCGGAATCGCCGCCGCCAGGAATACTGCGTGGTAAATATCTCTATTATAACCAAGGCCTTGCGGGCCGATGCGAATAGCCAGCAGCCAAACCAGCGCTATTACCATCAAAGGTCCAAGCGACGCTCCTGCCGTGTCCATCGCCCGATGGAATCCGAAAGCCTGCCCACGGTTGGTTTCGTCGCTGGCGTCTGCCAGAAGCACATCCCTCGGCGCGCTCCGAATTCCTTTACCCAGCCTGTCGGCGAATCTGATAGCAAGCACAGTTGGCCAGACAGTTGCCAACAAATAGAATGGCTTGGATAGCGCCGAAAGCCCATAGCCGATCACAGTTAGTATCTTCGGCTTTCCGGTTTTATCGGCAATATACCCCGAAAACACACGCAGCAGTGATGCCGTAGCCTCTGCAACGCCTTCAATCATGCCAATAAAGGGCATCGATGCGCCGAGCACAAACCTCAAAAATTGGGGCACAACCGGAATAAGCATTTCGCTGGAGATATCAGTAAAAAAGCTCACTAATCCGAGCGAGAAAATGTTCTTGTTCATTCCGAAGATTTTTCGTTCTTTATTCATCTGTTGTCCATTTTTTCTGAATTTCATCTAAGAGCTGTTGTTGAGTAATGCTTGCCTTCGATGTATTTTTCCGCCGCCGTCGCTGCAATAGCGCCATCAGCGCACGCTGTCACAATCTGACGCAGCAGTTTTTTTCGCACGTCTCCTGCTGCAAATACTCCAGGGACGTTCGTCTGCATGTTTTCGTCGGTGAGAATGTATCCCAAATCGTCCAAATCGATGATGCCTTGCAGCATTTTTGTGTTCGGATCGAGGCCGATAAGTATGAAAACACCGTCTACCGGCACCTTTGTTTCTTCTTGGGTAAGGACGTTCTCCAGGACTATGTGGTCGACTGAGTCCCCGCCGCCAATTCCCTTTACCACCTGGTTCCAGTGCACATTAATGATAGGGTGCGCAAGCGCTCGCTCTTGAATGATCTTTTGCGCGCGGAATTTGTCTCGCCTGTGGATAATTGAAACGCTGGAGGCAAAATGCGTGAGATAGACCGAGTCTTCAACGGCAGTGTCGCCGCCGCCGACAACTACCAGCTTCTTTCCCTGATAGAATGCCCCGTCACATACCGCGCAGTATGATACGCCTCTGCCGAGGAACTCCTCTTCACCAGGCACTCCTAATTTTCGGGGCCTCGCTCCCAGGCAAAGAATTATGGTCTTGCCTCGTATTTCCTCCCCTTCGGTAGTGTAAAGGATTTTCTCGTCGCCGGTCAGATCCATTCGCTCGATTTCGGCAGTTTTGCTATGCGTTCCAAACTTTATTGCCTGCTGATGCATAGCCGTGCTGAGCTCGTAACCTGAAGACACCTCGGCGAATCCTGGAAAGTTCTCAATGTTCTCGCACATTATCAACTGGCCGCCTGGGTAGGCTTTTTCTACAAGAAGTGTGGACATCCTCGCCCTTGCCGCATATATAGCAGCGGTAAGACCCGCCGGGCCTCCGCCGAGTATAATTACATCGTAAAGCAGTTTCCTGAACCTCCTTTTGATGGTTACACGTATATTATACAGCAATGGTGTGATAGGTGCTAGGTGTTAGGTGTTAGGGAAGGGAGTGGTCGGCATGGGCTGTCGCTTCGGATGCTTCACCACAACAAAAACAAGGCCGGCGGTCTCCCGTCGGCCCTGATTCAGCTTTGTTCGGCCGGGATCTCCGATCCGGCCGTCCCTGTGTTATTTCTGTTGCTTCGGATGCATGCAACCGAAGCTTTTTTAGAATCTCAATGATCTGGAGAGCATATTCGGAGCGTCTTTGGCGAATGCGAAGTTCATACCCAGGATATGAGCGCCATAAGTCCAACCATTGCCTGAGTTGCCTGCTCTAAGCTGAAGATTATTGGTTATGGACCACTCAGCTCCCATTCGAAGCTTAGCAGATTCACCGTAGGCCTTGTTGATGTTTACAAGATCGATTGCGTAGCGCAAACGAGCTTGAGGCTGTGAGGACATACCTATGCTGAGCATTCTTGGGGTCTCGATTCCGGTGAGCTTGGCATCCATGAAGTTGTTGATGACCGCGCCCCACTGGATAATTGAGTCTTTGGGCTGATAGATGAAGCCAAGATCCGCGCCAAATCCGGTATCTTTGGTTTTGGTTCCCGGCAGCTCGTATGCTTCAATGTCAACCTGGTCCGTTGTTGCAGCTTTCTGCCTGACGCCCCAGGAGTGGGTCTCGCTATTGAGCCAGCGCATGCGGGTTCCAACCCAGAGTTTGCCGCCCGACTTCGAGTTAGTGAAGCCGGCGCCCCAGTTTATCGACGGCAAGGCATAGAGTGTCTTGGCCTGAACATTGGTGCTAGAGAAGAATTGGTCTACAAGAGCTGTCGCTTCAGCATTGGTAATATTATCGTCAGCCACAGCTGTATTCACTAAACTGCGAAAATCGGAGTTGCTGAACAAATTCACCGCGCTTTCGAGCTCACTTGCTGTCTGTGGACTGCCTGCGCCTACCCATTCGCTGAAGTTATTGCCTGGGGTGATTATGCCTTGAGCTTCGCCTTCGGCCGTTATCCCAATGCCTCCAACCACGCCTGTAACCATGCTGAACGCAAGGGTTGTAGGCTGCTTGCCAAACTCTCTGGCAAGAGCTAGAGCGTCATCATCACCGCCGCCGTTTACGTTGTCGAAACTATTGCGCAGGTTGCTGAGTGATGTGCCGCGGGTGCGGAAATCAAGACTTGGCAGTATAAACTGCAGCTTGGCGCCACTTGCCGCGGCAGATGCAGGATTGACGACTGAAGATGAACTCGCATCATCAGTCAGGGCAAGTCCCGCGCCACCCATAGCGGCTGAACGGGCATAACTGCCGAAGTTGACATCGGTTGCATACGCGGCTGATGCCATCATGGCTGCCGCGGATGCAAGCAATACAATACGTGAAACTTTCATGTTCTCCTCCAGAGAGATGTAGTGGTGAAACGCTCCTGACGTGCGTCACAAATAGACTGTTATTTCATCATCGCGCAAATTCCTTCTTTTGTTGAGGTTATTTGCAGAATTATTTGGTATGTTCGATCTCGCCAAGCGCCCAGGCTGCGTGTGCTCGGATGATGGGGTTTTCGTCTTGCAGCATTGAATTGAGAGTGTCTTCCGCCTCAAGGCATTTGAGGTTACCTGCGGCTATTGCGGCGTTGCGCCTGATTCGGGTTCGGCGAATCCAGCCGATTGAGCTGTCTTTTATGGTTTTATTGAAGTCTGCGGCGGTCAGTTCGAGCAAGGGCAGCAGATCGGGACATGCGCCTGGAAAGACACTTTCGGCAAACTCAGGGCTGGTTGGTTGGATGTCGGCATTTCTGGGGCAGCTTTCCTGGCAGATATCGCAGCCGTAGATTCGATTCCCCATGGCCTTTCTGAGCTCGGGGGGAATGATTCCGCTCATTTGGGTCAATTGAGATATGCACTTCGAGGCGTCGATTTCTCCGGGGGCGATTATCGCGCCGGTCGGGCAAGCCCCGGCGCATCGATTGCAGGAACCGCATTCATCGAAGTTATCTGAGACTCTTGGGAAATCAGTCATTGGAATATTGGTTATGATCTCACCGAGCGCCGCATAGGAGCCGCAGTTTTTGACGAAGACATTGCCGTGCTTGCCTCTCGTTGCAATTCCGGCGAGCGCTGCGATTTTGCGCTCTGGTATTGGAGATGTATCAACGCAAATCTTGGTTTGTGCGGATGGATGAGTTATCATGATGGCGTTGGATAGGGTATCCAGCTTTTTTCGGAGAACCGTGTGATAGTCGCTGGATCGAGCGAACCGTGCTATGAGCCCTTTCGGGACATCGTTTTCGCAGGCTTGTTCCGGCGGCAGATAGCAGATGGCTGCGGATATTACTGATTCGGCCCAAGGAAAAGCCTTGCGCACTTCACTTATAGCCGGGGCAATGCCCATCGCTTGAAGGCCGATTTCCATTGCCAGATTGTGGAGATCTAATATCATGATGCTACATGATATCAGATTCTGCTGAAGTAGGGGTAACAAGGGGAGTGTTGGTTTAATAAGGGGAGGGCGAGGCTCCCGCCGAGCCTTGTATCTGCGAAGAAGAACGGCTCAGGGGGACCTTCGCCCTCCCATGGCTGCGTGATGCAATAAGTGTCTTTTATCTCTTTTCTGCCGAAACCCGGGAATAATCTTTTTGTATGATAGAATATGTGTGTGAAGTTGAAACCAGATTAGAAAATATACGTCTATAGTAATGTAAGCATGTAATCGGAGAGTTTTTTATTGGGTAGAACTGCGGATTACGATTTTTCGGCAAGCAACGAAGAGCTTCTGGAGCTTTGCAAGCGCCAGGATCAGGAAGCTTTACGCGTACTGTTCCGCAGGCACGAACGTCCGGTTTACAGCCTGCTGTTCAGGATGCTCAGCAGCCATGAAGATGCAGAGGAAACTTTGGCGGAGGTTTTTGTTAAGGTTTGGCGCGCGGCCGGAGGTTTTAAGGGTGATGCCAAGTTTACTACTTGGTTGTATCGGATAGCTTCGAATACGGCGCGCGACCGGCTCAGGTCTCGTCAAACGCGGCAGGAAGTCTATCTTGATGATATTGTGGTTGATGATTCCTGCCTGGGCGAGGCCGGGATTTCCACTACAGGCAATCCGGAAAAGTGCGCGATTCTCGCCGATGACAAGATGCGTATATTGCAGGCCTTGCAGGAGATGAATGAAGAAGAAAGATTGTTGGTGACTCTTTATCATTTTCAGGAATGCGATTATGAACAGATCAGTCAAATAACCGGCATTCCTGCGGTTAACTTAAAAGTGAGATTATTCAGGGCTCGGCAGCGAATCAGGAAACTGTGTGCCGAGTATGAAAGTGAAGGTGGCGCTGATGAAGTGCGAATCGATTCAGCCGAATCTGCTGGACTACAGCAAAGGGCTATTGAGCCGGTCTGAGTCTGAGGAGATCAGGGCACATACTAAAAAATGTGTAGAGTGCGCGGTGATTCTTGAAGAGGAGATGGCGTTCGCTTGCAAGCTGGCGGCTATTCCTGAAGAGAAACCCGTGAATGACGTGTGGGCGCTGGTGCGCGTCAAGACTAAACCGCGCGGCCTGTATCTTGGGTTTGTGTGGAATGCTGTTGGTATACGGGCGCGACGGCTGGTTGCTATTGGCGCTGTGTTGATTGCTGTGGTGGCATTCGCATGCAGTTTCAATCAGCCTGTTCCGGAGCCAACAAGGCCGCAGGGCACGCTGGTGGTGGTTGCATCAGACGATCCATTAGCCAGGCAAACAGATACTATGATTGATATTATGGAGCGAATGTAAGAAATTATGAAACCGATATTGGGCCTGTTTGGCAGATCACAATTCAATAGTGGATGGCGTGCTGCTTTTGTGGCGCTGGCGCTTTTGAGCCTGGCTGTTAGTTCCGCTAACGCCCAGGACGTGCAACTTTCGGCTGAGCAGAAGCAGAAGATGAAGGCATTCGCCGCCAATACTCGGAGCGGAACCGAATCTCAGCGCGATGCTCTCAAGAGCGCCAGGGAGGAACTTGGTGCGGTATATAGCTCATACAAGCTTGACGAAGCTCGCGCAAGCAAAGCCATAGATCGAATTGGCAAGGCCCAGCAGCAACTATTGGGTGTTCATCTGAGCAATCAGGTAAAGATAAGGCAGATTCTAACTAAGGATCAGTTCAACACGTTTCAGCAGATGATGAGCAAGAAAATGCACGGTCCCGGGCCGGAAAGGGCGTTCTTTAGAGAGGACGAGGCATTTGAGCTGGGCGCTATCTGGCGTATTAAGGACAGCCTGAAGCTTACTCCTGATCAGGAAAAGCGCGTTGCGGCGGTGTTGCGGCCAGGCAACAATATGAAGAATATGCAGGATATGAAGCGCGCCACCGAGCAGCTCAATCAGCTCTATTCCAGCTTTAATCTGGATGCTGCGGCTGCCCGTAAGCTTATTGGCGATATACATCGTGATCAGCTCGCGCTCACCAGAAATGCGCATAGCAGGCAGCAGACTATTCGGTCAATTTTGACGCAGGACCAGTTTGCTGCGTTGCGTCAGGAAATTATTAAGCGTATGGGCGAGAGGCGCGAGCATCGCAGACCGAGCCCAGAGCTTTGAAATGCTGAATTATGAATTATGAATGCTGAATGAAGGGAGCGCATATCCCTTCCCCAATTCATAATTCATAATTCATAATTCATAATTCATAACTTTCCCCCAACACCCAACACCTCCAACCTTCGGCGTTATAGCATTTGTCAAAATGGTGGTATAATGAAATATGAGGATCAGTTTAACCGTTATAATAATTCTTTTCACGCTGGTTTGTACCTCTGCGTTTGGGCTGGGCGGGCCGGAGAATGTGCTCGTGGTCCAAAATGGCAACAGCCCTATTTCTCAGCGGATATGCGCGCACTATGTCTTGGGTAGGCGCATCCCGTCCGGCAATGTAGTGACTATCAGCTGTATTGATTCGAGCATCTCTTCAGCCAACGAAAGTATATCCCCTGGCAACTACACGACGCTCATCGAGGAGCCGATCAGGTCTTTCCTGGCTGCTAACAACCTTACTTATCAAATTCAATATATAGTGCTCACCAAGGGCATACCCATTAAGCTTACCATTGATGTAATGGGAGGAATATACGGGCCGCAGTCGGTTGATAGCATGTTGGCTGCTATGGATCTAACGGCCCCAATTATTATAGATGTCACCAATGAACAGCAACAGGTGGTGGCTACGGTCTATGCAAATCAATACTGGTGGTCATACTCGCCGTTCAGACATGAAGATAGAGGCGGCTATCTCGTTACCAGGCTCGATGGATATACCGAAGTGGAAGCCAAGTCT